>JAGNRR010000084.1 GCA_017988595.1 Chitinophagaceae bacterium | reverse complement strand
GTTGATAGATGATAATTATTTTTTTTAAAAAAATCAAAGATTTTTTTGGGCGTGCTTTCATAAAACTCCGATGCGCCAAGTCCATGTTCGAAAATAATAGTTGGGTGGTATTTTTTAATAGTTTCGCTAGCGCCTTCAAGCACTTGAAGTTCGCCCCCTTCAACATCAATTTTTATAAAATCAATTTTTCTATCAATGATATTATCAAGTAAATTGGTTTCTACGGTGATAGGAATAATTTTTTCGTTATCAGCTTTATAAGCTCTTTTTTTTAAGCCACTGTATGCTGGATTATTTTCAACAAAATTAAAACTGCTTTTTCCCTTTTGATTGCTCAATGCAATTTGAAAAATTTGATGTCCGTTGGGCTCATATTTTTCTTTAAGTGCTTTTGCAAAAAAAGGAATTGGTTCAAAACCAATATGTGATTGTTTTGGAGATTGCTTAATAAACAAATCAAAAATTTCGCCTTTATGACATCCTACATCAACACATACACTATTTTCATTACAAACAAGTTTAATGATTTTTTTTGTTTCTGTATCGTAACGTTGATTTTGGGTAAAATCAATAGGTAAAAGTTTTATATACTTTTTTAGAAATGCTTTCATTAAAATCGAGAAACAAATAATATTTTTTATCGAAGTAAGGTAACATTTCCTGTAAATGTTCTTTTTACTTTATTTTTAAATTCAGCATCTATAGAATAAATATAAACGCCCATAGGTTGTTTAGTATCATTGAAAAGACCATCCCAACCAAGTCCTGAAATTGAGTTTGTAGAATAAATTAATACGCCCCAACGGTCAAATACATTCATTGTGAATTTTACCAATCCTGCAGATAATAATTCTCTTGGTAAAAAATAATCATTTAGCCCATCGCCATCGGGTGTAAATGAGTTAGGAATATTTAAGTAACAATCTCTGAAAACTTGAATTGAGTCCGTTGCAGAACACCCATCAACAGTTGATGAAGCCCAATATTTACCCGGTTGGTTAACAGTAATTGTAGGTGCGTTTTCGCCATTACTCCACAAGTGAAGTCCACTTGCATTATTTATATCGGATAGAGTAATTGGCTGAGTTATATCTGGACAAAAAGCGGTGTCTGGTCCAAGATTTACATTTGGAATAGGAAATACATCAATAAAAACTGAATCTGTTTTTGGCGCACAAATAGCATAAAAAGACGTTAATCGAACAATATAGTTTCCGCTTTTTTGATAAGAATAAACAGGATTGTGTGTGTTGCTGTCTATGTTGTTATCGCCATAATTATAAGTGTAAAATAAACTGTGAGCTGCTACGGTGTCTGTAAAATATATTGGCTCGCCTTCGCAAACTTCAAGCGGTGTCGCTTCAAGATCTGTATAAGCTGGCTCTTCTATTTCAACATTTAAAAAAGCACTGTCTGTGCATCCAAGAGTGTCTGTTATTATTAATTTAATTGTGTATTTTCCTGGTAAATAAACATGCGGTGTGTTTATTAAAGGAGCTCCCGGTCCATAAGTAGTACCATCGCCCCAATCTACAAAATGTGTTAAAACACCTGGTGATGTAGGTTGTGAAAGAGCAGTTGTTAATCGAATTGAATCATCTAAATAACAAATCTGTAAAAGGGGTGCTGCAGCAATGGCATCTATTGGATGATTTAAATCTACAGTTGCAAATGCGGTATCACTTTCACAATTTGGATTGTTGGCGATAAGTGTAATGTTATAAACACCTTGGTTTAAATAAACATGGGTAGGATTTGCCGAGCCACTAAAATTACCATCACCAAATTGCCAAATAAATGAAGTGCCACCGGCTTGTGTAGGAATGGAGTTGTTTGTAAACACTACTGTGTCGTTATCACAGCCTAATTTTGGTGTTAAACTAAAATCTGCCGAAACTTTACCTGGCAACATAAATAATGTATCTTGAGCATATGTAGTATCATTATTGCATCCACCAATAATTCTTGCCTGACAGATTACATAAGGAGGATAAGGACTAGTTAATGAAAGATTTTGTCCTGTTCCAATAACGGCCATTGTTGAACCATTTATCCAAGTATAGTCTTTTGTAAAAGTATATGCGTTCCCCGCAGGGGCATAAATCCAAGTGTCATTATTTGCCGTCCATTGTGTGCCATTTCTGCCGGGAGTTGAATAAGCTATTGTAGCAGCATCATTTTGAATACCTTGATGACATATACCACTATTCCAACCAGCACAAAGAGGTTTGTTGGCTATATTCATTTCTATAATATTTGTAAATTCGTGTAAAACAACTTGTTGAGAATCTATCAAAGATGTACAGCTAAACATTGGAGCTATCCAATTAATAACTAATTTTCTACAAGGTGCTGTCCCTACAATATCCCAAGTAACTACTGTAAAATTTCCTCCAAACAAAATATCATGATAAGCAGGAAAAATACAATTATTCATTGATGCTGGCTGATTTGTTGGTGCTGGTCCATAACCTGCAGAACCCCAAGGATTATATTGACCTGCATTTGCAAGATTAAACCCAACTTGTCCATTTGAACCAATAATAAATTGATCATAGCTAACACCAAAAAAACAAAACTTGAAGGGAATATTATAAACTTGACTCCAAATATCATCTGTAGGTACATTAAATGAATTTGCAGAAACCCAAGGCAGTGGATTATAAACACCTTGACTTACCGAATAAGTATCCGTTTCTAAAACAGGAAAATTTGTATTTACATCAGCATTTACAGTAAAGTTCACAACTTGTGTTGTGTCACAAGGCTGATTCAACGTTCCTGTAACTAATGAAATATTAAGACTTGCACAGGGTTGTGCTATAACATTTTTTCCAAAAAGAAAAAGAGTAAAAACTAATATTGATGTAAAAATATTTTTCATTTTAAAATAAGTTATCATTGTTTTAAGTATAAAAATTCAAGTTCTGTAAAATTAACCGAAAATGTGGATATCTTCGTAATAAATAGACGTTTTTTTATTTCAAATAGTTTGGTGTGAATAATTGTGACAAGTTGATGACTATTCTTTGTCTTTTTTTATAAGTAGAAAAGTATTCCAAAGAATGGTTAATAAAAACAACAACGCCACAAACTGATGCAATTGTGCAAAGCTTTCAAAAACACCAAAGCTATTTCGTAAAGCTTTTGGCGCGTTTAAAACTGTAAAAATTCCTAATAAAACTTGAATAAATATAAAGCCTAAAGCCAATTTTGCTGAAAGGTTTATTTTTTGATTAAAACTTCCTTTCATTATTTTATAAAACCAAAATGCCACAACAAAAAATAGTAGATATGCCAAGCCTCGATGTATAAAATGAACCGAAATAGGATGACTAAATATTGAACCTGTATAAATTGAAGACGGAATATAATCGCCATTTATAGTGGGCCAAGTTGAGGCAGCATTACCAGCTTTTAAACCAGCCATAAATGCCCCATAAATTAATTGAAAAAATAAAATACTGAGAATAAAAAAATTCCATTGTTTTATTTTTGGCAAATGTTGTTTATCGTTCTCGGCAATTATAAGTTCAAGTGCAAACCAAAAATTTACAGAAATTAATATCAATGCAGAAATAAAATGTATAGCTAAACGAATATGGCTTACATAAAGATTTTCATCGTTTAATCCGCTAGCCACCATTATCCAGCCAATTAAACCCTGACCTAAACCAAGCGCAAAAAGGATTATTAATTTTGGACCTAGCGCTTTTTCTATCCATTTCTTTTTTAGGAAATAAAAAAAAGGAATTAAGAAAACGATGCCTATAAATCTTCCCCAGTTTCTATGAAGCCATTCCCAGAAATAAATAAATTTAAAATTGTGAAGTTCAAAATCTTGATTTAAATATTTGTATTGAGCAATTGTTTTATATTTATCAAATGCAATTTGCCATTCGGCATCACTGAAAGGCGGCAATGCCCCAAGAATTGGTTTCCATTCGGTGATAGATAAACCAGAGCCGGTGAGCCTTGTAACACCGCCAAGTACGATTTGAATAATTAACATTGCCACGCCTAGAAGAAGCCAATATCCAATTATTTTTTTTGAATTTTCATATTGCATGATGATGCAAATTTAGACCTCAAAATTTTAAGAATGATTGTGATAGGATAGAAAAATGTTTTTGTATTTTTGAACACCTATCAACTTTTTTTATTAAATAATAAATGCTTTTAACCCATCATTTTAAAACAAAAATTGAAGCCGGTTGTGACGAGGCTGGGCGAGGTTGTTTGGCTGGTCCTGTATTTGCCGCTGCCGTAATTTTACCAAAACATTTTTATCATCCTTTGCTAAACGATTCGAAAAAAGTAGCTGAAAAAGATAGATTTGAATTGCGAAATTATATTGAAGAAAAAGCAACAGCTTTTGCCATAGGTATTGTAGATCAAAAAGAAATTGATAAAATTAATATTTTAAAAGCCTCTATTAAAGCAATGCATTTAGCTATTGAAGATTTATCGATTCGACCAAATTTTTTATTAATCGATGGCAATCGGTTTTATGAGTTTGAAAACATAAAACATTTGTGTGTAATAAAGGGAGATGAAAAATATGCCTCAATTGCCGCTGCAAGTATTTTGGCTAAAACCTATAGGGACGACTACATGAATTTGATTCATCGTGCACATCCACAATATGGCTGGGATAAAAACAAAGGCTATCCAACCTTAGAACATAAAAAAGCTATTGCTGAATTTGGTGTTTGCAAACATCATCGAAAAACATTTCGAAGCAGTTTGCCAGAACAAGTTGTTTTGGATTTTTAAGAAGGGGAGTAAAAATCAGAATTATTTTTGTACCACAAATAAGTTTTCTCCAATCCATCTTTTACCGAAAATTCGGGAGCATAATTTAAATGCTTTCTTATTTTATCAATGTTTGCAAGGCTATGTGGAATATCGCCAATTCGTGGTTTTCCAAAAATTGGTTTTAGGTCGCTTTTAGCTATTTCTGTTATAAAATTAAAAAGTTGAAGTAAGGTTGTGCTTTCTCCAAAAGCTACATTATAAACTTGATTGTTTGCATTTTTATCTTCATTAAAAAGTGCTTTGATGTTAGCCTGAACCACATTTTCTATAAATGTAAAATCTCTACTAAAAGAACCATCACCATTTAAAGTTGGTGCTTGGTGATTTAATACAGCATTCATAAAAATTGGAATTACTGCTGCATAAGCTCCTTTTGGACTTTGGTGAGGCCCAAATACATTAAAATATCGAAGCCCAATAAAATTCATATTGTAAGTTTTAGCAAATACATCGGCATATAATTCCATAACGTATTTTGTAACTGCATATGGCGAAAGAGGCCGACCAATTATATGTTCAACCTTAGGCAAAATTTCACTATCGCCATAAGTGGATGATGAAGCTGCATAAACTATTTTTTTTACGCCCTTTTCTTTTGCAGCGCAAAAAACATTTAATGTGCCATTAATATTTGTTTGATTTGTAAGAATAGGATTTTCGATGCTTCGAGGAACAGAGCCCAATGCTGCTTGATGACTAACTAATTCGATATCATTCATCGCAGAAAGACAAGTTTCATAATTTGAAATGTCACCTTCGATTAATTCAAATTTAGGATGGTTTAATATTTCGATTAAATTTTGTTTATAGCCGGTACTAAAATTATCTAAAACCCGAACCAATGAAACTCGATCATCGTCAAGTAGTATTTTTGCTAAATTGGAGCCAATAAAACCTGCGCCGCCAGTGAGGAGTATTTTATGCATTTAAGTTGGAAGGTTTTTGTGGTAAAGATTTAAAAAAACGATTTACTAAGGTTGATTTTGGAAAAATAATATACCAAGCTGTGAGAAAAATGATTTTAAAATCAGTCAAAAAAGATTTGTTGGTTAAGTACCAAATTTCTAATGCACCTTTATATGGAGCAATTTTATTGACATAAAAATCATGAGGATTTTCTTTGGTATTTGAAATTAAAAATTCTTCATCTCGAAAGATAATTGAACCAATTCCTGTGATTCCAGGCTTTGATAGATATATTTTTTCTCTAATGTCATCGGGGTAAGCCAAATAATTTTTTTCTACTAGAGGTCTTGGACCTACAACACTCATATTGCCAAGTAATACATTGAAAACTTGTGGCAATTCATTGATTTTTGTTTTTCTTAAAAAACCACCTGCCGGTGTAACTCTAGGATCATTTCTTAATGTCAATAAGCCTGTTCCTAAATTTGGACTATCTTTTAACATAGTTGCAAATTTTAAAATATCGAATGGTTTATTTAAATAACCAATTCGTTTTTGTCGATAAAAAATTTCTCCTTCACCAGTAAATCTTAAAATTAAAAACAAGGGAATTAGCAATGGTGTTAAAAGTAAAAGTACAATTATGGACAAAAACAAATCTCCTAAACGCTTGATAATTGCATACATAATTTTACATTTTTTGATCTAAATTTTTACCAGTTTCAATATGTTCAAAATTAGGTAATAATTCTTTTAATAAATCAACAATCATTGTTTTACTAGATGCATTTTTGAAAATTTGTATTATTTTTTCATTTATTCTTTTAATATCTTCTAGAGGTTTTAGGCTTATGTTTTTAATAAAGCCCAATGATTGATAATGTTCTAAATCAATATCCTCGTTGTCAGTATAAAATTCTTCGTAAAGTTTTTCGCCAGAAGTGTCTGATTCAAAAAAGAAAACAGGATATTGGGTGCTGTTTTCATTAAGCAATACTGCTTTGTCTCTGGCTTCTTGGTCGGAATTGCAAAGATTAGTTTCATAGCCTAAAACCTTCAAAAATGAAATACAAATGTCTTTAAAGTTTTTTAAATCTTTTTCTGGAGTTAGTTTTGGAAAATAAATATCGCCCGTATTTCCTAAAATGCAGGCAAGTAAACAAATTTCGCCGGCTTCTTTTGGTGAAACAAAAAAACGTGTTACATCGCTTGGACAAGAAATGGGTTGTTTTTTAAAAATACGTTGAATCCAGCCATCGGGCAAACTACCATTAGAAAAAGCCACATTTGCAAATCTGGCTGTAGTAATTTTAAATTCGGTAGAATAAGCTAAAATCATATCTTCCATTAATTTTTTGCTAGCGCCCATTATGTTTACTGGGTTTGCGGCTTTGTCGGTGCTTACACAAAAAAAGTGGCTTGGTTTATTGGTGTTTAAATATTCTAAAAATGTGTAAGCATTGATAACATTGTTTTCTACCATAGCTTGAATTGAAAAAAGATCTTTTTCACTGCGCACATGTTTGTGGGCTGCAAAATTTGCTACAATATCAAAAGGACCTTCGGCGCTAAGCATATTATAAAAAACAGCAGAACTAAAACTCATAGGATAAGATTTAAAATCTGCAGGAAGGGTCAAATTGTTTTGGCTTCTACAATCTCTGACAAACTCTGTTAATCCGTTTTCGTTTATATCTACAATTACAAGTTTTGAAGGATTATAAATCAACAAGTTTTTTGTGAAAGAAGCACCAATAGTGCCCGCTGCACCAATTACTAAAACTTTTTTGTTGTTAATTTCTTGATGAAGTTTTTCTTTATTGTTGAAAATATCTTTTGCAAAAAGACTTTCATTTCTTTCAGTAATATATTGAGAGATAAAATTTTCGAGATTAAAATTGCGTATCATTTTTATTTTAAATTGTTGTTTTTATAGCGTCCGCAAAGATATGGTTTTGTTTGAAATTTAATTTTTTTCTTGACAATTCATCATTAATTTCATAATTTCCAAAAAGCCTAGTGTACAAATGTGGTTTTATTTTTTTTACTAATTGTTGAATAAAAATGGGAATTGGAAACAAAGGCATTTTGTTGCCAACGGCTAAATTAATACTTTTTATTAATTCTGAAGTTGAAATAGGTTTACCGTCAGTAATCAGAAAAATGCCTTCGGCTTTTTGATTATAGATGCAAAAAATAAAGTCAATCAAGTTTTCAACATATAACATGCTTCTTCTGTTATTAATATTCCCCAATGGTATGGGAAGTTTTTTTCGAGAAAGTTTAACAAGTTTCTGCACATTTCCTTTTACTCCGGGTCCATAAATTAATGGCGGACGAATAATGGCAATTTTAATTTCTTTATTTTTACTTAGTAAATATTGTTCTGCTAAATATTTACTTTTTCCATAATCATCGTTTGGAAAGCAAGGCGTATTTTCATCAATAATAGAGTCTACTTCGTCGCCATAAACTTTTGTTGTACTTATATAAATAAATTGTTGCACGCCATCTTGAATTGCTTTATCTACTAACTGTTTCGTTAGTTCAAAATTTAT
>JAGNRR010000083.1 GCA_017988595.1 Chitinophagaceae bacterium | reverse complement strand
AACAAATCATTTCTTCTAAAATACTTCTTTGTGGCTCTGGTCCTGATAAAATGCAAAGCAAATCTATCGTTTTTTCTACTTCATTTTTTGAAATAGTAAGTTGTGATAAATTCCCTAAGTAAAAAGAAGGTATAATTTCATTTTTGGGTTTTGATAATTTACCAGCAAAATTGAAATCTTTATCATCAGGAATCCATAAATAATTATGTTTTTTAATAAAAAACCTATTGATAACATTCACTAATTTTTTAAAAAAAGGGGTTTCAATTTCTACTTGATGAGTCATAAAAACTGTTCTCACTTTTTTAGAAAATAGTCCATATCGATTATCTGAAATTATGGCATCAAACTGCTCAGTGTCTTGTATTTTTTTCAGCCAAAAGTATTCATAAACTAATCTTGAAATAATTTTGGGTACTTGAAGTGCAATTTTAATACCTAACCTATTTGCCGATTTTGCATAGCGAACATCGTATCCTTTGAGGAAAATAAATGGCAGTGATGGATATTTTTCTTCTATAAAATTTTTATAATTTTCATTTCCAGCAACAACAACATTTACATTTTTTGAAATTAAATAATCGATAATTGGCAAACATCTTGTGGCATGACCCCAACCCCAATCCAAGGGTGCAATCAATATTTTTTTTTGTTTTTCCAATCCTAAATTTTATCTATATTTACAAAAACAAAATCCAATTTTTATAAATGAAAATGTTTCGTTGGTCAAAGATACTATTATTGATTTTTATTGCTAGTTTTTTTTTACAAAGCTGCGCATCAAGTAAAGGTTGTGGTTGCGGCAATAATTTAAATTATTACAAACCTCGAAAATTTAATAAATAATGCCTCAAGAATTGATATTTTGTTATGCTTCAAAAAAACATTCCTCTTTATATTTCTATGAAGTCGGTTATTTTTTAAAAAAAATGAACCTAATAAAAGATCATGCAAATGTTTGTGAAATAATCGATATTCATAAAAATAAAATTAAGAAAGATAAATTTGAAGCATTTTTATATTTAAAATCAAATAAAACAAAACCGTTTGTGTTTATATCTTGTTTGAATTAAAATCAACTAAAATCAACTTCTACCCAATTCATTTTATATTTTCGTTTAATGATATTTTCATCATCATATATTGAAGAAGCTGTTAAAGAATTTTCCCATCTACCAGGTATTGGAAAAAAAACAGCCTTGCGTCTTGTACTTCATTTATTAAAACAAGATGTAAATAAAGTGGCACATTTTAGCGATACCATTTCTAAAATGAGAAACAATATTCAATATTGTAAAACATGTTTTAATGTATCGGATAATGACATTTGTAATATTTGTTCTAATCCTTTCCGACAAAAAAATACCGTTTGTGTTGTTGAAAACATTAGAGATGTAATGGCAATTGAAGCTACACAACAATATAATGGCGTTTATCATATTTTAGGTGAACTTATTTCACCACTTGATGGCATTGGACCCGAAAAACTAACTATCGATGCACTTTTGGAAAGATTAAAATCAGAAGCAATCGATGAACTTATAATGGCATTAAATCCAACTATTGAAGGCGACACTACCGTTTTTTATATTTCAAAGAAAATACCATCACATATCAAAATCACCACATTAAGTCGTGGTATTTCATTTGGTGGCGAACTTGAATATGCCGATGAATTGACCTTGGCAAAATCTTTATTTAATCGAATTCCGATAAATTCTTTTGATGATAGTTTGAATGAATAATTAGCACTTATATTTGTGCTAAATTTTTTAAGAATTAATGAAAGTAACAGAACACCTAAAAAAAGCTGAACCAGGAAAACCAATAATTTCATTCGAAATATTACCTCCTGTAAAAGGAAAAAGTATTGAATCGATTTATAAATCGCTAGATCCTTTGATGGAATTTAATCCTTCTTTTATTAATGTTACTTATCATCGTTCTGAACAAACTTTTCGAAAACAAAGTGATGGTTCTTTTCAGCGTGTAGAAATCCGAAAAAGACCAGGCACCGTAGGAATTTGTGCAGCATTAATGCATCATTATAATATTGATGCTGTTCCTCATTTAATTTGCGGTGGTTTTAGCAAAGATGAAACCGAAAATGCGTTGATAGATTTAAATTATTTAGGCATAAATAATGTTTTAGCATTGCGTGGCGATCCTCCAAAAAATGAAAAATATTTTCAAGCGCAAAAAGATGGTCATAATTATGCAATTGATTTAGTAAAACAAATTGATGATTTAAACAAAGGCATTTATATCGAAGAAGATTTGAACAATGCAGTAAAAACAGATTTTTGTATTGGAGTTGCTGGTTACCCAGAAAAACATCACGAAAGTCCAAATCCTTTGATGGACTTAATGTACTTAAAAAATAAAATAGAAGCAGGAGCGTCTTACATTACAACTCAAATGTTTTTTGATAATAAAAAATTTGAACACTTTTTAAATCAGTTGAAAGCCGAAAATATTAATTGTCCTGTAATTCCAGGATTAAAACCTATTACTAATAAAAAACAATTGTCCATTTTACCATCTATTTTCAATGTAGAGATTCCAAGTGATTTAGCAAAAGCATTGATGAGTTGTAAAAATGAAGAAGCCGAAGAACAAGTTGGTACCGAATGGCTGATTCAGCAATCAAAAGAATTGATAAAACTTGGTACACCCGCATTGCATTATTATACACTTGGAAAACCACATGTTATATACAATGTTGTAAAAGCATTGCTTTAATTTCCTACTTTACTAAAGCAACACAACTAATTTCTACATTTACATTTTTTGGCAATCCTAATACAGCAACAGTTTCACGGGCTGGAAAATTTTCTGTAAAATAAGAAGCATATATTTCATTTACTTCGGCAAACAATTCCATATTGCTTAAAAATATGGACGTTTTAATAATTTCAGAAAAACTACTACCCGCTTCATTCAAAAGCGCATTTATATTTTTCATTACTTGTTTCGTTTCTGTTTTTAAATCTGCAATATTTAATTCATTTGTTTCAGAATTTATTGCTATTTGACCAGACAGGTATACTAAATTTCCAACTTGTACTGCTTGACTATAAGGTCCAATTGGCAATGGTGCATTTTTTGTGAAAATTATTTTTTTATTCATTTGACAAAAATTTTTAGGTGTAAATTTACAACTTTATGTCTACACTTTTATTTATTGACACTTCAGAAAAAACATCTTTCATTGCTCTACTTAATGAAAAAAATATTTTAGAACTTAGAACTAATGATATTGAAAACGACCATAGTCGAGTTATTCATACTCAAATAGAAGATGTATTAGCTTGTCAGCAAACCGACTATAAAAATCTTGATGGTGTAATTGCTGTTTCTGGACCAGGATCATACACTGGTTTGCGAGTTGGTATTTCTTCTGCAAAAGGGATATGTTTTGGAGTAGATAAACCATTGATATTCATATCAAATTTTGAAAAATTAGCTTATTCTTTTGAAGAAAATTGCAATAAAATGACCCTAATCCACGCTCGAAAAAATGAATTTTATGCTTGTATTTTTGGGAAAAATGGCGAAATACTATTAAATCAACAAGTTCTTCTGGAAGAAAATATTATAGCCAAATCCGAAGAATTTGATGCAAAAATTATTCAATTTTCATCAGATAAAATATTTTTTACTTTAGCTACATTAGTTGAATTTTCCCTAAAACACCTTTCAACATTGATTTTTAAAAAAATCAATACGCAGGAATTTCAACATTTAAGTGACTCAGAACCTAATTATATTAAAGAAGTTTATATTTATCCTCCAAAAAAATAATTAAAAAAAGGAAATAAAAAAGGAATTTTCGTTTGGATTTAAATTTTATTCACTTATTTTTATAATCCCCTAATTCAACTATTTTATGATTCAAGATGAAAATCCTATTGAAACACCTTCTGTTTCATCTTCCGAAAAATCTAATGAACATTTAGTAAACTACTTGGAAGTAAAAAAAGCTTCTGCCATTTTACGTGCAATAAATCATAAACTTCGTCAAGGAATTATAAAATTGCTTGATGAAAAAGATCAAATCACGGTTACAGAAATCTTTATTGCATTAAGAATTGAACAATCTGTGGCTTCTCAGCATTTAGCTATTTTACGCAGAGCTGAATTTGTAAACACAATTCGAGAAGGTAAAAACATTATGTATTCTTTGAACAAAGAAAAAATTATTCAGTTAAATAATTTTGTAAAAAAATTGCTTGATACAAAAGAAAACTAATTTTCATTTGTGTTTTTTAACTCTCCACTTTCGTCAATTACAAAATTTCCATTAACTTCAATTTCTATTTCATCAGGCAAGGCTTCTTTACCATCTGTTGGAATTACAATATCTTGATTTATTAATTCACTTAATTTTGGCAAATCGTCCATACTATTAATGCCCAAATAATCCATAAATATTCTCGACGTATTGTATGTCAATGGTTTTCCTACGGCATCTTCTAATCTTCCAGAAATGACTATCAATTCTTTTTCCAATAATTTTTGAACCGAATAATCAGAATTTACACCTCTTATAAATTCTATTTGAGATTTTGTAACGGGTTGTTTATAAGCTATGATTGCCAAGGTTTCCATTGCAGAAGCCGATAATTTTTTGGTAAACTTATCTCCATTCAATTTTTCCAAAACAGGATAAAAAGTTGTTTTACTTAAAAACTGATATCCACCACCCATTTGTTTTACTTCAAATGGATAAAAATCTGCTGCATATTTTTCTACAATAGCTTCTAGTGCCGCAGGAAGTTTTTCTAAATCTTGTTTTTCTTCGACATCTTCATTATGACTCAATAAATCACTGATATCCTTTTCTGTCAAAGGTCTGTCCGATGCAAAAATTAAGGCTTCACTTTTCAACATTATTTCTTCGATAGTCATTTGCTGCTTTTTTGTAAATTTAAAAGCAAAAAAATTAAACTGCTTAAAATGTAATGCACAGATGTGAGTAAAATTAATTGTGTTTCATTCCTTTTAAATAAAACAGCACTTCGTCTAAATTTTTAATGCCATCTGCTACTAGCATAAATATTTTTCCCATGTTTTTTAAACGAGCATTTTTCATTTGTGATTGTATAAAATCCAAAATGTGTTTAAAAGTTTCACTTTCAAAATAGGGTGATTCGGGATTACTTATAAAATACAAACGCAATTGTTTATTTTTCAAAATCAATTTTTCAAAGCCCAACTCTTTTGCTGCCCAACGACAACGAAGTGCTTTAAATAAATCTTCAACAGAAGAAGGAATTGGTCCAAAACGATCTATCAAACTAGAAATAAATTCTTGAAGCGAAGTTTCATTTTCGCAATTATCCAATTGGGTGTATAACGAAAGTCTTTCTTGAATACTTTCTACATAAGTATCTGGAATTACAATTTCAATATCAGTATCTACGGTGCAATCACTTACAAAATCTTCTTTTTCTAAAATCTGTTCTTTGAAAACATCTTTAAATTCATGATGCTTTAAATCTCTAATGGCTTCATTCAATATTTTTTGATACGTATCAAAACCAATGTCGGCAATAAATCCACTTTGCTCTCCGCCCAACATATTTCCTGCTCCACGAATATCCAAATCTCGCATGGCGATTTGAAAACCACTTCCCAATTCACTGTATTCTTCTAAAGTTTGTAATCTTTTTTTACTTTCATTGGGCAATAAACTTAAAGGTGGTGCCAAAAAATAACAAAATGCTTTTTTATTGCTTCGCCCTACTCTTCCCCTTAATTGATGCAAATCACTCAACCCAAATTGGTGTGCATTATTGACAATAATTGTATTTGCATTTGGAATATCTATGCCGCTTTCGATAATATTTGTACACAAAAGCACATCATATTTATTCGTCATAAAATCCAAAATAGTTTCTTCTAATTCATTGCCATCCATTTGTCCATGAGCCATTCCAATACTAATATCTGGACAAAGATTTAATAATTGTGCTTTCATTTCTGCCAAACCTTTTATACGATTATGTACAAAAAATAATTGTCCTCCTCGATTGGTTTCAAAATAAAGTGCTTCACGAATCATTTCATCATTGAAAACAGCCACTTTTGTTTCCACAGGTTGACGATTTGGAGGTGCTGTATTTATTATTGATAAATCTCTAGCACCCATCAATGAAAA
The DNA here is from genome assembly GCA_017988595.1 of Chitinophagaceae bacterium. Classification (GTDB taxonomy): domain Bacteria; phylum Bacteroidota; class Bacteroidia; order Chitinophagales; family Chitinophagaceae; genus JAGNRR01. The sequence goes on along the minus strand of JAGNRR010000083.1, from coordinate 2,214 downwards.
TTGCAGTGTTCTTGGAATTGGTGTAGCTGTTAATGTTAAAGTATCAACATTTGTTTTTAATTGTCTTATTTTCTCTTTTGCTCCAACACCAAATTTTTGTTCTTCATCTATTACTAATAAACCCAAATCTTTGTACTTAATATCTTTGCCCAAAAGCGCATGTGTGCCAACAATTATATCAATTTTTCCTTCTCCTAATTTTAGGAGCGTTTCTTTTTTCTCTTTTGTTGTTTTAAATCGATTTAAATAATCCACAGTACAAGGAAAGTCATTTAAACGCTCTTTTATATTTTGATAGTGCTGATAGGCCAAAACTGTAGTTGGCACTAAAATAGCCACTTGTTTGCTATCGCAAACAGCTTTGAATGCAGCACGAATAGCCACTTCTGTTTTTCCAAAACCAACATCTCCACAAACCAATCTGTCCATCGGATTGGGCTTTTGCATATCATTTTTTACATCTTCTGTGGCTTTAAATTGATCTGGGGTATCTTCATAAATAAAAGAAGCTTCCAATTCATTTTGCAAATAATTATCTGGCGAAAACTGAAAACCTTCATTGGCTTTTCGTTCTGCATAAAGTTTAATAAGTTCTGCAGCAATATCTTTTACTTGCTTTTTAGTTTTGTCTTTTAGTTTTTCCCATACACCACTTCCTATTTTATGTATTTTTGGTGCAGTGCCATCTTTGCCTGTAAACTTAGATATTTTATGCAACGAATTAATGTTTACATAAAGCACATCATTATCCTTATAAATAATTCTAATGGCTTCTTGTTGAACACCATTCATATCTATTTTTTGCAATCCTGAATACATGCCTACGCCATGATCTATATGTGCCACAAAATCGCCAGGAGTCAATTCTTTCAAAGCTCTCAGCGTAAGCGCTTTTCCTTTGGAATAGGCTTGTTTTACTTTGTATTTATGATAACGTTGAAAAATTTGATGATCCGTATAACAAAGAATTTTTTGTTTATGATTTACAAAACCACTTGAAATGGCAAATGGAATTGGGGTGAAAATAATTTGAGCTTTTAAATCTTCAAAAATAGAATTTAATCTTTCAAGCTGTTTGGGGTTTTCAGAAAATATAAAAAGTTGGTATTGTTCAGCAATTTTTTCTTTGAAATGTTGAATCATCAAATCAAAGTTTCTATTAAATACTAACTGTTGCTTAAAATCAAATTCAATTTTAGTTTCAGCATGTTTTTCCAACATTTCACTTGCACTTCCACATGATAAATCTAAAATTAATCTATTGTTTAAAAGCGTTTTTAATTCATCTATTGTTACAAAATTTTCAATTTCAATTTTAAAATTTTCTTCATCCTCTGAAGCAATATTAGAGTTAAACGTTTTTAAAAGATTTTCATTTAATCGTTCAAATTCTGCAAACAATACGCTTGTGTTTTCTATCCAAATAACGGTATTCTGAGGTAAAAACTCCAGTAATGATAATCGCTGTGAAGCCGAAAAATGACTTTCAACATTTGGCACAATTCTAACTTGCAAAAGTTTTCGTTCAGACAATTGTGTTTCCGGATCAAAAATACGAATGGTATTTACTTCATCATCAAATAATTCTATTCTATAGGGCTTATCATTTCCAAATGAATAAATATCTACGATGCCTCCTCGAATTGCAAATTGTCCTGGTTCATAAACAAATTCTTCTTTTTCAAAACCCAGTTCTATTAAAAATTCTTTAAGAAAAGGAATATCTAATTTTTCATTTTTCTTTATAAAAATACTATTTTTTACAAAATTATCTGCATTGACAACTTTCTCGAATATAGCATCAGGATAGGAAACCAACACTTTTCGGTGTGCTTCATTTTCACTTTGAAATTTCATAATTGCTTCAGCACGAAGCATGACATGACTATTATTAAGTTCTTGAAAATTATTATTTTTCCGAAAACTATCAGGAAAATAACAAATATCTAAACCATGAGTGAGTTGTTCAAAATCATTTAAAAAATAAGCAGCTTTTTCATAATCTTCGAAAATAAAAAGATGATTATGCGTTTGTGATTTCCAAATTTGTGCAGCAGAAAAAGCTAATGCTGAATTTTTAAGGTTTTTTAATTCAATAATTTTAGCAGAAGGCAATACAATTTCATCAACCAAATTTTTTTGGCAGTCATCTTGTTCCAAAATATCTTGAAGATATTTTATGTTCATTGCGGCGCAAAGGTAAGTGCAAAAATA
>JAGNRR010000082.1 GCA_017988595.1 Chitinophagaceae bacterium | reverse complement strand
AACACTAACCAAATATTCTATGGCGGATATTATTTTTAACCGATCATTAAATAATTTTTTTCTCTCAATTAATTTTAATTCTTCACCTTCTTCCAGCTTAAGAGCTTCTATTTCTTTAAAGCTATGAAAAACTTCATTTTTATTTTTTTCCATTTTATACAATTTATAACCAACAGGTTTTTCTAAAATATTTTTGTCGCTGTAAAATGCTTCATCCACTTCAAAAACTTCAATATTTTCATCATTTGGCTGAGCTGAATAATAATGTAAAAATGGTGCTTCTTTTGGTTTTAAAAAAATATTGCTTGCCATTCTTATTGCTCTGTTTTTATTGATGCCAGAACCGTGAATTGTTCTGCTATGTATAATAACAGCTTGCCCTTTTTTTAGTATTACTTTTTGCATTAATTTCCATAGCTTTTTTTCGTAATCCATCAAAGTCCAATGAATGTTTAAGGAACGCTGCGATATTTGTAATTTATGGCTGTATGGAATTATTTCTATTGTGCCATCATCAGTATCAGAACCATTAATTGGATACCATAAAAAGTAGGAATTGTATTTGTTTTCATCTGTTAAAGAACTATCCTGGTGAGGATTTAGTATGCCGTTTTTGCCGGTTTTTTTAAATAAATGCATGCCAGTAATAACGTCGTATTTATTTTCAAAGAAATCATTTACAGCATTAAATAAGTATTTTATATTTATTGCTTTCGATTCATTTCTTAATGCAATGTTGTTAATTCTACCTACAGAAAGAAAACCGTTGAAATCTTCCATTTTCTTAGTTTGTTCATAAATTGTATTGCTTTCATTTGCATATAATTCATCTACATCTTCGCTCAATAAATTAATTATTGTATAGCCATACTTTTCTATATTTTCTTCCAATTCTATCAAAGAATTAGACAGTATGTTTGGTGCGTTATTTTTCTTTAAAAATGATAAGAACCTCATAGTAAGTAATAGCATTTACAAAAACAAAAGTTAAAAGTTATGCGTTTTCGAGTTTCATCATAATTTTATCAAAATCAGATTTTGATATTTTTGGCTTGCTGTAATTTATTTTTTGAGTTTGTATTGCACCATTTGGTTTTTCGGTAAGATGATATTGAAAATTCAAAAAGAAATTTTTGTCAACATCCATTTCTTCTGTTTCGTAGCTGAATAGTTTTTTATTCATGTAATAATGTTTTGCAGCTACTTCTTTTGGCTTTGCAATTACTTGTATTACTAATCTATTGTATGTGCCACGATTTGGTTTAGAGTAATGAATTAAACTGTCATCAAATATGACCACTTCACCGGCTTTTACTTCAATAGGTTTGCAGTAATTATTTATCAGATGATTTTCGTAACCGGTAAAAAACCAAGGAATAGAAGGACTTCGCAACACATGGCGAAATGTATTGTGTGTTCCATCAATTACTTCTAATGTTCCGTTTATTTCAGCAACATCTACCAAAGGCGTCCACACTGAAACTGAAGTATATTTTGTTTCATCAACAAAATTCCAGTTTTGATGCACAGGAACTTCACCTAAACCAGGTTCTTTCTGTACAAAATTTATTACCAGTGGTTCGTAGTTATCTAAAACACTATCCAGTTTTGGCTGAAATTTTTCAGAAAGAATATTAAAAACATTTTGTTTGTAATCTAAATTGGTATCCAAAAATGAAAAATGATATTTTACATTTTTTTCCTGTGTGTTGAAGCGTGCGTCTGGATGCAAACTTTGATGAATAGAAAGAAATTCGTTTATTTCATCTTTAGAAAAAAGTTGAATTTTTACGTAACCTTTTTCTTCAAACTCTTTCTGTAACTGGTTGTCGATTAAAACTCTTCTCATTTTTTTTTTATTTAAATTTAGTTCAATAACTATTCTTATGCAATATACAACGCTAAAATTTCACATGATTTTTCTCATTGTTTTAGATACGTTATTTGTATAATTATATCCAATAGTATTTTACTTGGTTATAAATACGTTCTTCATTTTCCAAAATCATATTTCTCAAAGCATCCATCTTTTCTATGTTTTTTTCAATAAATACTTTATCTAAGTAATTAAAACATTCGAGCTCATCTTCAGAAATCTGACCATTTATTTCAGTGTAATTGTCAAAATATTTTTTTAATTTTTCTTTTGTATGCTGAATGATTTCTTCACTATTAAAATCATTCTTACTTAAAAAATCATTTTTTGTTTTTTGCCTATTTATCCAAACATCCAATTGAAGTATGAACTGTTTGTAATGTATATTGTTTTTAGTTTGAATATCATTTTTGCTTTCAGTTTTGTAGGATAAGTAATGCTGTTTTAAAGATTCTAATTCTTCAATTGGTAAATTCCATATAGCTTCTTCATATGGCTCAAAAACAGGACTCAAATATAAAACTGCATTATTAAGATTTGCATAAGCAAGAAATTCAGGAATTTCCATCGCATTTTTCTTAAGCAAACAAAAACTATAAGTAAGAGTGGTTTTATTCTTGTGACAATAATTTGTAAGTTGTTGCAGAATGCTTTGTCTTTTATCAAAATCAGAAAATAACCTGATGTTATCATACGTTACTTTTTGTAATGAGTCTATGGAAATGCCAATATTAAAGCGATGTTTATTCAGGATGTCTTCTACTTTTTCATTCATGATGGTTCCGTTAGTCTGAATGTGAACCTGGCAATCTTTATTTAACTCAGCAGTCATTTCCCAAATATCAAAATATAGATTATTCATAAATGGTTCACCACCTGAAAAATTCATAAACTTCAGATGTGGAATAAATTGCCTTAAATCTTCTAAAATATTTTTATTGTAATGTGTTTTAGTAAGCTTCTCATTTTTAATTTCTTTTTGAATAGTTGAAGAAAATGTAGAACAACACATCACACAGCCAAGATTGCAAATGTTGGAAATTTCAAAATCTATACGAAGTGGAAATTGAGTATTTGCATCATAACCAACATAATCATAATGCGAACTCGTTGAAGCATCGAAATTTTTATTCTTAATGTTTAGCAGGCATTTTTCACATCCATGATTTAAGTCTGCATTGGCAATATGTTCTCTTAAGTTTTTAGTTTTTTGTCCATTCCAAATTTCTGAAAGTGACATCGTTTTAATATTTCCTAAAACAAATTTCCGATTGAGGTTGCAAGCATACACATTTCCATTAATGCTTAAAAACATACTGTTAAACGGTGCAAGACAAACATATTTTTGGTTGCCATAATACCTGTTTTTGTTGTATTCTGCAATTGTTTCAGGTGATAATGACACAGGTTGACCATTTTGGAAGTTACTAGTATTGAATAAATTATTCTTTGCTCTTTTAAGCAATAAACCTGCATGTTTTAGATATTTATTCTGCGTTTTCAACACGTATTGACTTCCGTTTGTATGAGTTAAAAGTAACGAAAATTTAGCAAAATTGACTATAAAACTTAGCTGTTAAGGTTTCAATTGTCTAATGATCCAGCGATGTAAAGGATATAATAGTTTTGGTACATCCGTTCTTACAACTTCCAATAGAAGTATAGTTCTATATTGGTCTGAATTATTAATTACTTCATGCATAAAACTGTCTTCGAATGCAAATGCTTTTCCTTGCTGCCAATGGCGCTTTTCATTATTCACAATAAAAGTCAGTTCACTATTTGGATGTGGAATTTCAACACCTAAATGCACAAATAAAATTCCTCTGTATGGACCACGATGCAATGTCAGGTTTTTATGTGGTTTTAGAATTGAAAAAGCAGCAGAAACAACATTTGGTAGATTGGAAATAATTTTAATAGTTTCAGAGTATTTTTTGGCATTTTCATGTATCAAACCTTTGTTATTGCTTAAAAGAATCGCTTTCCAGCCGTCGTCAGTGGTTAATTCAACTAAATTTTTATCAATATCTAAAACACTTGGTGCATTTTCCGGATTTGTATTTTCTTTAAATTCTTTCGTGATTTTTCCTGCATTGTTTTCCAATATATTTAACCATTCAAAATCTTCAGAATCATAAAAACTTTTCAATTTAAAACCTAACAATGGCATCAGTTTTTCTATCAGAAAGATTGCATAAGTTAGTAGTACTGTTTTATGTTTTTTCAATTGATTGCAGTTTATGATGCATTTGCATTTTCAATGATCAGTTTGGTATTGGCATTGGTTTTTAATTTATTAAAGATCCAATTATGAACTGGTTTTAATAATTTTGGAATGTCTTTTCTTTCCACTTCTAACAATAAAATGGCTCTGTAATCATCCGAATTATTCACTACTTCGTGCATAAAGCTATCTTCAAAACCAAATGCTTCACCTTCTTTCCAATGTTTTTTTTCATCGCGTACAATAAATGTGTGCCTGTCATTTGGTGGTGGAACAAAAACACCTAAATGTATAAATACAATTCCACGATACATGCCACGGTGCACTTGAATATTTTTCTTTGGTGATAAAACTGAAAATATTGCGTTAGAAACATTAGGAATCTGACCAATGACTTTCATCGTGTTTGGATATAACGCTGCATTCTTTTCAATAATTGTATCATACGATTTTAGCAAAACTACTTTCCATCCATCATCATAAGAAAAATCCTGCAAGCGTTTATTTATATCCTGAACACTGATGATCTTGTGAATATTGGTATTGCGCAAATATTCTTCTTTAATCATAGCTGCGTTATCTTCCAAAATTTGCAACCATGGAAAATCAGTTTTATTGTAAAAACTTTTTAGTTTAAAATTAGTATACGGCAAAATATTTTCAAAAGTTTTTAAGCAAATACGAAAGAAACTTGCCGTAAATGCATCTTTATTTTTTTTGATTCTATCTTGAAAAGAGTCAGACATTGTTAAAGTTAATTAGCATTCTGATTATTATGCTTAAACAAATTTACAAATCTTTCTTTTAGGTTGTTGTATGCGTAAATGTATTTCAATTTTGTAAGATAATTTTTTACATCTTTGGTTTCGGTGTTGTCATATTTCGCTAGTAATTTTTTTAATTCTTCTGTGCTGTAATTTTCAAACACATATTCTTTCTCGCCAAGTAGTGTTTCGTTGTCAAGTGTTTTATTTTCTTTAAAATATTGCTGCAATAAAAAGTTGTCGTACCGTTTGTAGAAATCAACATCTGATTTATACATGTTCAGTTGGTTCTTTTTTTTAGGATTTAAGTAATAATGTACCATTTGTGCGTTACTATTAGCGATGGCAATTCCAACTGCGGTTCGATTTATTTTTGTTGTGTTTGGCAATGATGCATGTACTGCTCGATGGTTAAAAAAGAGTGCTTCGCCAGCTTTCATTGGCAGCATGTGTAAATATGAAATAAGTAAATTGTTATGCTTGGTTAATGGTGTTTCTACGAAAGGCATTGGCGATGGACGTACATTGCTGAAAAAATGATGACTGCCTTTTATCGCGCCCATGCAACCTGTTTGAATGTCTACATCTACTAACGGAATCCAGCAAGTCATAGAACAATAATTCTTTTCATCATCAACAAATGACCAATCCTGATGCGGATTAATCGTTCCGTTTGGTGTTGGATATTTTATGATATAGCTTGCAGTTATCGCTTTGTAATTTTGTAAAACAACATCCAGTTTTGTAGTAACATTTTCTAAAATATAATCAGTCATATTATCTACCAAAGATTTATTTTCATTATCACTTCCAACATAAAATACTTCATTTTTATTTTTTTTGATTTGTGAGTTTTCATAAAAATCTTTCAGAACATGGATTTCATTTTTATCAATCAGTTTAACAATTACATAGCCATCTTTTTCAAAATCTTGTTGCGTTTGTTTATTTTTAAAAATTGGTTCCATGTTGGTTCTTTATGAAATTTGGTTTGTATAAAATTTATAAATAAACGGATTTGTCGTTGCAAAACACTAAATTTTCCAGATATGCTTTAAAAAGTGTCTTCCATTCATTATTATTTTTAAAATGGTAAACTGGTGTTTCGTTTGGATTTTGCTCTAAATCATGTATAAATGTAATGTAAAGTGATTTTTTTTCTTCGACATTCAATTTTGTATTTACTGTACTAGTTAAATCTTTTATAATTGACATTTCATCAGATTTTAGCATGATTTTTAAATAATGTGCATCCACAATATCATCTAAATCTTTAATTTCTAAAGATTCAAGTTTAGAGATTCTTGAAAGTTGTTTGTTGTTATTTTCAATACTGAAATTAATATAACTTATAAGATTGGTAATTTTGTCACCATTGAATTTATTGCTGCTGAATAAATTGTTATATTCTGGTTTTGAGTAATGACTTACTATTTCATTTAGTTTGTTTACATTCAAAGATCTTAAACTTAAATAGCGCGGAAACTCAACAGGAATTAAGGATAACGAGAAATTATTCGTGTTGCAAAACTGAATCATTTCAGGAACTTCCATCCAATTGTTAGTCATTACACAAAAGTTGATGTTGATTATCTGGTTGTGTTTTTTTGAACGTTCAATGAAATAATCCATGTGTTCCATCAAACGGACAAACGATGCATTTTTACGAATTTTTTCATACATTTCTTTCTGCAATGAATCAATAGAAATACTTAAATGAACATTTTTATGCTCAATTATTTTTTTAACTCTGTTGTTTAAAATGGTGCCATTCGTTTGAATATAAATTCTGCAATTTTTATTTTCTTTAATGATATTGTCAATGATATCAATATATTGTGGAATCAGGAATGGTTCACCGCCAAGAAATCGTGCAACTTTTAAGTATGGAATTCCTTCTTTAATTATTTCTGAAAATGCATCATCATATTTGTTTTCCAGTTCAGGAAGTTTTTCCCTGTTTTTTCGGATCGAACTTGAGTAATTTCCATCACACATAATACATTCAAGATTACATTGATTACTGATTTCAAAAGTCATTTCAGTTGGAAAATTACCTGACTTTTCAGGTAAAATTGAATCGTATAATCTTCCCTCAAATGCATTGAAATTAGATGATTGCAGTTGAATATTACAATAATTACAACCATCACACAAATTATAATCTTCAATTTTATTTCTAACAGATTCAATCGATTTACTGTTAAATAATTCTGTTAAAGTTCCTTTGCCAATGGTGCCATACATGTCTTTTTCATTTCTGCAACAAGGTGTTATTGTTCCGTCAGATTTAAAGTACATGTGTTTAAAAGGAGCGAAGCAGATCGTTTTTTTTGGACCCTTGTTTCTTTGTTTGTTGTATTGTAAAATGGTGTCTTTGGTTAATGAAGGATTTGTTTTATTTTCATAGTCATACCGAGTAAAAACTGAAATAACAGCGTTGTATATTTTTAGTAGGAAATAAATAAAATTTGTGAAATAGGTAATCATAAATACAACTTAATAATTAAGTGTGGTTTTAAACGTATGATAAATTTGAGCTTTTTGAGTTGATTTCTTTCATTTCTTCATTTTCCAATTCAAAAAATTCTGCTGCTATTTTTTGTAATTTATAAAATGATTTTTCTATATTTTTAAATGAATCTTCTTCATTCATTATTTCTTTAAAAAAATAACTGAATCTCATTAAAGTTTTCTGCAAAACAATTTCGTCATTGGTTTTATCAGTAATAAACTGTGCTATTTTTTCTGCATAAAATATATTTTGTTCTTTACTTAGATAATTAAAGACATTGCTTAATAAAAAGTCTTCGGTAATTATCTTTTTGAAATCTGCGATTGTATGGTGTACGTGTCTGTTGAAAAAATCATCTCTTTTTTTTGCTTCAATAATATACGATTGAATGGTTTTTACAAAGAATTGATAGGCTTCATTATTTCTGGTTGTTATAAAATTATTTTCTGTTTCTTCAAATTTATAGTTTTTCAAAAATTGAAAAACAGTATTTAGATAATGTGCATTTTTATTTTTTAGAGCAAGATTTCTCGGCGTTTCAACGTTCAATAATTTTAAAGAAATTTTTAAGTTGTTTGCATAATTTACCATCAGCGGAACTTCTTTCCAATTGAGCGTTAATGGACAAAAATTGATATTCAGATATACTATACCTTTGTTTTTTAAAGCGTTTAATTTTTTGATATTTTCGTTCACCGTTTCAAAGTTTCCTCGTACGCGAATCTTTTCAAATGTTTCTTTCGTGCAGCCTTCCATAGAAATGCCAACATCAAATTGTTTGGAATTTAATAAGTTTAAAAATTTTTCAGGTAAGTACGTTGCATTTGTTTGTAAATGTATTTTACAAGAAGGATTTGCAGCAATAATCTTTTCCCAAATTTCATAGTATTTTTTTATCAATAATGGTTCGCCGCCAATAAAAGTTGCAATAGATAAATGTGGTATAAATTCTTGCAATTGCTCGGTAAAATCAGATGGATAGGCATCTTTTAATGGTGGCAGTTTTGCTCTATTTTTTCTTATTGATGATGATAAT
>JAGNRR010000081.1 GCA_017988595.1 Chitinophagaceae bacterium | reverse complement strand
CTGTTGAATCATTTCTTAGAGCTAAATAACTGAATTTTGAAATCCTAACATTAATATTAGCTTCAATATTATTTTTATTTCTGACAAAAATTCCAACTTGGGCTAATAATCTTTTTTTATTTAATTTATCTCCTGATATTTGATTTGCTATTTCAAAAACTGGAATAAAAAATGGTTTTGAAAAATAATAATATTTTACTGTATCAATATTCCTTCTATTTTTTATTACAATTTTCAAAATCACTTTGCTACTATCTGGATAAATAAAATACCTATTCTTTTCATAATATTCTATTTTACAATTTTCACAAATCACATTAATAATTTTATTTCCTTTTAGTGGAATAATTTCAATAGGATTTGGTAGTCCTTCAAATATAAAATTTTCATTTAAAAGAGAAACTGCCACTTTTTGTCCAATTGCATTTTTAAAGCAAAAGAAGTAGCATAAAATAAATAGGTATATTTTGTATTTCAATATCATTATTCTTTACCCTTTCATATCATCTTCATTTTTCAAATGCTGAATTAAGGCTAATGCTTCTGCTACAACATCGCTACAAACTGTAATAAAACTGTCTTTTTCGGCAGTATTGATAGCATATTCTATGGCTTCTTTTTCTTTAAAAATTACTTTTATTGGCAAATCAGCATTTACAGATTTTATTCCTTCTATTAATAAATCTACAATTTCTTGCTCAGTTCTGCCTCTCATATTCTTGTCTTGACGAATTATAATTTCATCAAAAGTTTGTCCTGAAATAATACCTAATTCTCTAATATCATCATCTCTTCGATCTCCTGTTCCAGAAATTACACCCACTTTTTTGGTTGCATCTACTTTATCTACATAAGCTTTCAACACTCTAAATCCAGCAGGATTATGAGCATAATCTGCCAACACTTGAAAGTTTTTGAAATTAAATAAATTCATTCGTCCAGGTGTTTGTGCAGCACTTGGAATAAAAGTTTGCAATGCTTGTCTGATATCATCTACACTAAACCCACGAAGGTATGAAGCCAAAACTGCCGGCATAATATTCATCGTATTGAAAAGTGCTTTTCCGCCTTGCGTTAACGGAATTTTGTGTGCTTCATCAATTCTTATTTTCCATGCACCTTTGCATAAAAAAATCATGTCGCTCACTTCATCATAAACAGCTGCAATTCCACCTTTTTTGGTATGTGCAGCAATTCGTTTGCTGTTCATATCCATACTAAAAAATGCTAATTGACATTTCAATTCGTCTTTCATTTTATAAACTAAATCATCATCAGCGTTTAATATTGCATAACCTTGTGGCATAACACTTTGCACCACTACACTTTTCACTTTTGCTAATTTTTCAATCGTATCAATTCCTCCAAGTCCCATGTGGTCTTCACTAATATTTGTTATAATACCAATATCGCATTTATGAAATCCAAGACCCGAACGCAAAATTCCACCTCTTGCACATTCAAGAACTGCAAAATTTACGGTTGGATCTTTTAATACAAATTCGGCGCTCATTGGTCCTGTACAATCGCCACGCATCATCATTTGATTTTGAATATAAACTCCATCGCTTGTGGTATAACCTACTTTGTAGCCCATACTTTTTACAATATGTGCTGTCAATCGAGTTACTGTTGTTTTGCCATTTGTTCCCGATGTAGCTATTATCGGAATGCGTGCCGAAGAACCCAATGGATATAACATATCAATTACAGGTTCTGCTACATTTCTTGCCAAACCTTCAGTAGGATCAATATGCATTCTAAATCCAGGCGCAGCATTTACTTCCAAAACAGCTCCGCCATTTTCTGTAATTGGTGTACTTAAATCGCTAGCCATAATATCGATACCACAAATATCTAAACCAATAATACGTGCAATTCGTTCTGCAAGAAAAATATTACTTGGATGAACAAAATCTGTAATATCTGTAGATGTTCCACCGGTACTTAAATTTGCAGTTGGTTTCAAATACAATATTTCACCTTTGGGTACAATGCTTTCTAAAGTTAAATTTAAATCTTCGAGAATTTTTTCTGTAACTGCATTTACAGTAATTTGAGTTAATACTTTTTCATGTCCAAAACCACGTCTTGGATCGCTGTTTACTTTCGTAATTAATTCTTGAATTGTTGATTTGCCATCGCCCACAACCGAAGCTGGTGTACGTTTTGCGGCTGCTACAAATTTATAATCAATTACAAGTAATCTAAAATCATAACCTGTTATAAATTTTTCGCAAATTATAGCACGGGAATGCTCTTTGGCAATTGCCAATGCAGTTTTAGCACTTTCCCAATCTTTTATATCTGTTGTGGCTCCACGTCCATGATTTCCATTTACTGGTTTTAATACAATTGGATATCCAATTTTATTAATTGCAGCTTGCATGCCTTCTTCATCATAAATAATTCTACCTTTTGGAATTGGAATTTCGGCAGCTTCAAGCAAGTTTTTGGTATCTTCTTTATCACATGCTATTTCTACAGCAATATTGCTTGTTGTGCTAGCAACAGTTGCTTGAATTCGTTTTTGATTAATGCCATATCCTAATTGCACCAAACTTCTTTTATTCAATCTTATCCATGGAATTCCTCTTGCTTCTGCTTCTTCTACAATTGAGCCAGTACTTGGTCCTAGTCTATACCGCTCTCTAATTTCTCTTAGTTTTTGAATAATATTTTCTAAATCAATTTCTTCATTATTGATTAAAGCTTCAGCAATTTTCACCGAAACTTCAGCTGTAAATTTTCCAACTTCTTCTTCAAGATAACTAAAAACTACAAAATAAACACCTTCTTCTCCAGCGCCTCTTGTTCGTCCAAAACCAGTGTCCATGCCTGCTAAAGTTTGCAATTCTAATGCAATATGTTCAATTACATGACCCATCCAGGTGCCTTCTTCTACACGTTGAAAAAATCCACCTTCAACACCTTCACTACAACGATGCGATAGCATGCTAGGAAACAACTTTTTGATTCTTTCTAAAAATCCATCAATTTTATTTGTTGGTTTTTGTTCTAAAACTTCTAGATCTAGTTTCATCACAATTAATTTATGACGTCTTACGCTCCAATAATTTGGACCCTTCATTACTTTAATTTCCAATATCTTCATTGTTGTAATTTTATTTTTACAAGATATTTCTTTTTTTGAAATATTAAAATTCTTAAGCTTGATATTTAAAAAAAATTAAATTAATTTTTTTTGCCATTCCCAAGCACTTAGCATCATTTGCTCAATATCAAATTTTGGCTCCCAATCTAGAATCTGTTTTGCTTTTTTATTTGAAGCAAAAATTTCTACAACATCTCCTTCACGTCGAGGGCCTATTTTAAAATTTAATTTCATGCCACTAACTTTTTCAAAAGCATGAATTGCTTCAAGAACTGAAACTCCTGTTCCAATACCAAGATTTAAAACATCATAACTAAAATTATGATCAATCAAATATTTTATTGCTTTTGTATGTGCATTTGCAACATCGCAAACATGAATATAATCTCGAACACAAGTGCCATCTTTAGTATTATAATCATTTCCCCAAACGTTCATTTCATCCATTTTCCCAATGGCAGTTTGGGTAATTATGGGCACTAAATTATTGGGTTTATCGGTAGAATTTTCACCAATAAACGCTGACAAATGAGCACCTACAGGATTAAAATATCGTAAAGACAAGCTAGAAATTTTTGAAGATGCTGCAGCATCTTTTACCATTTGTTCGCCCATTTGTTTTGTTGCAGCATATGCACATTCTGGTTTTTCAAATGGTGTATTTTCATCTACTGGCATTGTTTTGGCATTTCCATAAACCGAACATGAACTGGAAAAAACAAAGGCTTTGACTTTATTTTCTTCAATACAATTTAATATATTTATCAGTGAAATCATATTATTTTCATAATATTTCATTGGATATTGAACGCTTTCATTTACACTTTTATATGCTGCAAAATGAATGACTCCTTCAATATTTTTTTCTTCTAAAAAAACTTTTTTTAGTTCTTCTGCATCACAAATATTTATATTATAATTTTTAATTTCTTTACCCGTAATTTTTTTAATTCCATCAAATGAATATGAAAATGACTTTGAAAAATTATCAATACTCACCACTTCAAATCCATTTTCAATTAAATCAACTATTGTATGCGAACCAATATATCCTGCACCCCCTGTAACTAATATTTTCATTTTTTTTATCTTTTAAATTTTTTTTTGAAAAATTCAGGAATTTCAAATCCAAAATAATTTAAGGAATACAAAATTATTGTTGTTGCTAAGCCTTCATCTAAATTACCTATTAAAGGCAAATTATCTGGCAAAAATTCAAATAATCCAAATGTGGGATTGATTAAATAAATTATTGCTACTGTCAACAATAACATCATTAATTTATCTTTCGTTGTTTCTGATTTAAACTCTAAACCCATTGTTTAATTTTCAATTATTTTTTCCATGAATGAAGTTCTTGAACCTTTTATCAATATTTTTTTATGTTGAAAGTTTTGCTCCATAAACCATTTTTTAGCATCAATAGATGTATCAAAATACTCAAATGAATCAACGTTTTTATTAAATTCTTTACCAACTAAAACAACTTTTTCCCAATCCTCATTTTTCAATATTTCCTGCAAATTATCATGTTCAAATGCGGTTTCATTTCCCAATTCTTTCATTGCACCAAGAAATAAAATTCCCTTACCATTCGTCATTGTAGAAAAATTTTCTATAGCAGCTTTCATACTACTCGGATTTGCATTATAGGCATCCATTATTATCGTATTTGTATTTAAAACAATTTTTTGAGAACGATTATTATTTGGAAAATAATTCTCTATTGCTTTTTTGATATTATTAATTGATACGCCAAAATAACTGCCCACTGCTACAGCTGCCATCACATTATCAAAATTATAATCCCCTACCAAATTTGTTTCTATCACACATTCCATTTTAGGAGAAATAACAGCCACTTTTAACATGCCATCTTCGCTAATATTTTTTCCTAATACATTTGCCGAAACCGAACCATAAGTAAATTGTTGTGCATTTCCATTACTCATTTCAATTAAATAATCTAAATCGGCATTTCTAAAAATAATCCCATTAGAGTTTTTGATAAAATCATACAATTCGCCTTTGCCTTTTCTTACACCTTCAATACCTCCAAAACCTTCTAAATGCGCTTTTCCACAATTATTTATCAATCCAAAATTGGGCAATGCCCATTTGCAATAAGCTTCGATTTCTTTTTGATGGTTGGCTCCCATTTCAATAATTCCAAAATCGTGATCTCGAGTTAATTTTAATAACGTAATTGGAACACCAATGTGATTATTCAAATTTCCCTCTGTTGCCAACACTTCATATTTTTCTTTTAATACTTCAAAAAGCAATTCTTTTGTAGTTGTTTTTCCATTACTTCCTGTGATAGCTATAATTGGTGTATTTAAAAATTCTCTATGAAACTTTGCAAGTTGTTGTAACGTTTCCAAAACATCATTTACCAAAATTGTTTTTTCATCGATATAAAATTCTTTTTCATCGATAATTACAAATGCTGCACCTTTTTCTAAAGCTTCTTTTGCAAAACTATTTCCATTAAAATTAGCTCCTTTTAAGGCAAAAAAAAGATCATCTTTTTTAATTTTCCTTGTATCGGTTTGAACACTGGAATGCTCCAAAAAAACAGTATATAATTGTTCTATTTTCATAGTGAATTTTGTAATTGATATAAAAAGAAATGCCCTACAAATGTAGGGCATTTTTAATTTTTATTTAATAGAAATTATTTTCTAATTCCTTTTCCAAATTGTCCGAAATAATTTCCAGATGGTGTATGCAAAGTTGGACTTCCTAATCTGTCCATTGCACAACGGAAACCAATTTTAGAGCTTGCATGATTTGCTTGCATAAAACGACGTGCTCCTGGACTTAAAAAATATTGTCTATCACTCCAAGAACCTCCTTTGTAAACGTGGGCATCATTGCTGATTAAGGTTGTATTTCCATAATCATAAATTGCTCTGATTGAAGAATCTCCATCAATATATCCTCTTAAATCTGCTGTTCTGTAATCAATATTTTTTGACGCTAATTCTGCATCAGTTACATTACGTTTTGGCATACGACCTAAACTGTCTTTTTCTTCCATTGTAAAATCTTCCATTGTTTTATAAGTTTGGAAAACATTACCTCTGAATGGTCTAAAATCTTGAGCATCCATTGGTGTATTTGGACGATAAACATCCATTACCCATTCACTTACATTTCCTGCCATATTAAATAAACCATAAGAATTTGGCTTATATGAATATATTGGACCTGGAATATCAGCATTATCATTTAAACCTCCAGCAACACCCATGTTATCTCCGCCACCTCTTTTAAAGTTACCTAAGAATTCACCTTGATATTCTGTACGTTGTCCTTCTCTTGCAGATAAGTTATCGCCCCATGGATAGATTTGTCTGTCAGTAACCACTTCTTCTCCTCTTCTTCTTTTGCTATCTGGTTCTGGATTTCTACCAATTAATCCTAAAGCTGCAAATTCCCATTCTGCTTCTGTTGGCAAACGGTAATCTGGTAATAAAATACCATCTTCATATCTTACATTTCTAGTTTTTGCACCTGTTGGATCCAAATCTTTTTTCTTAACACCTGCCATACCTTCGTATTGACCTGCTACATAAGTTTTTGTATTAAAGTTATCATCCGAAACTTGGTTTGGATTTTTCTTTAATTTTCCTGTTTGAATCAAAATCATTTCGTTTACACGATCTGTTCTCCATTTACAATATTCAGTTGCTTGTTCCCAAGAAACACCAACAACTGGATAATAGTTGTATGATGCCATTCTTAAATAATATTCTACTTGTGGCTCATTGTATTGAAGAGCAGAACGCCAAGATTGTGTATCTGGCAAAGCAGCTGCATAAACTTCTGGATAATCTGATCCATAAGTTCTAGATAGCCAATATAAATATTCGCGGTAATGCACATTTGCAACTTCAGCTTCATCCATAAAAAACGAAGATACACTCACTCGCTTTGGTGTATTATTATTCTCCATTGTTAAATCCTCATCGGTTTGTCCCATTGTAAAAGTTCCACCTTCTACAAATCTTAAACCAGGACCAACATATTGACCAGCAAAACTTGGCACCTCAAAACCACCTAATTGTGGATCATTATAATTCCATCCAGTTTTTGAAGAAACTAAATTTGATGATTTTTTACCACATGAAGCGAATGTTAACGCAAGTGCAAACAAGCCTACAGCTTTAATTACGATTAATTTTTTCATACTTTTCAATCTCATTTTTGAATAATTCAAATGTAAATATAATTGCTTTTTATAAATTATGCTACAATAATATAACAAACCTTTGACATAAGCAATAAAGAAATAAATATTTTTATACTTTTTTTTAAACTTTTTAGTTTTCAAATTTATTTTCAATACTATAAATCATACTTATTTTTTATCAAAATAGTATCAATTCAATGTTCTTGCTTGTTTAAATACGATTTTGCCATTCTTAATTTTAAATTCAATATCTAAACCATAAACCTCATAACTCAACTTTTTATTACTTAATTTATAATAATAATAGTCTTTTACTTTTTTCATTGCTAAAAAAAGTTGTTTCATATGCTCCTTGGTCATCAATTCTTTGTTATTATTCAAACTTGAGTAGTTGATATATTCAATTGTTGCGTCAGTTTCAATATCTTCTTCATATATAATAGCCAATTCATCTTGAACATTATTGTTGCCTTCTACCACAGCCACCTCGCCTTTTTGAGCATTTATGGTAAATGCAGAATAATGCTCTCTGTAAATATTTTTTGTCAGGCCCACGCCATTTATTTCTTCTTCGCCAAAAGCTAAATGGCAAAGCACTGCCATACCTACACTATTTTCATTAATATTAAAAAATTGTCTTTCTTTAAATGCATTATAATTAAAACAACTCGCCCACACTTTTTTTATTGCTTTTTCCATACTTCTGCCTTTGCTGGTATCCAAATATCCAGAATAAGAATTGTACAATCCAGCACCATTAAAATGTTCAATATCTTCGGCATTGGTGCTGCTTCTGCATCTAAAAACTAATTCATTATTTGAAAATAAAAATAAAATTTCATTCATTTTTTTTGTAAAATTTTCATCTACAGGAAAATTCACTATCGTTTTTTGAATTTGTTTAAGTTTTAACTTTAATAAGGAATCATTTTCTAAACTATTTTTATCTTTCAACAAATCATCGAGTTTTTTTGCTGCGCCACTTTTTTCAATATGTTGCTGAAAATAATATATCGGAATAGCAAATGCTTGTTGTGGCAAATCCACCATTTTTTGCAATCCTTTTATATGAAATAATTCCCCAAGATTGCTCGCTTTTCCACCA
>JAGNRR010000080.1 GCA_017988595.1 Chitinophagaceae bacterium | reverse complement strand
ATATTATTGATGCCTCATTAGAAAAACTTTGGGTAATGGCAATTATCTTAATTCTTGGTGGAATTTTATTTTTATTTATTGAAAAATTATTTAAAAATGAGACCATTTTTGAAGAAGAAAAAATCACAAATTTCACTTCGTTCAAAGTTGGATTATTTCAATGTTTAGCTATCTTTTTTCCAGGATTAAGTAGAAGCGCAGCTACAATTTTAGGAGGAATGAGTTTGGGATTGAGCAGACAAGTTGCTGCCGAATTTTCGTTTTTTTTAGCAGTGCCTACAATGTTTGCAGCTACAATTTATAAAATTTATGAATTTGTAAAAGAAAAAGGCCGCATTAGCAATGAAGAAATAAAATTATTAGCATTTGGAAATATTATTGCTTTTATTGTAGCCCTTTTAGCCATAAAATTATTTATCGAAATGGTAAAAAAATTTGGATTCAAACCTTGGGGTTGGTATCGAATTATTGCAGGAAGTGTGGTCTTATTACTAATCTATTTTAAGATTATACAATAATTTTGAATGCTTTAAATTTTTTATAATTTCAAAGCTTATATTTGCTAATTAATTATAAAAAAAAATGCCGGTATTAAAATTTAAAGTTTTTTGGAGTGAAGATTCTGATGTTTTTAGAACTATAGAAGTATTGAGCCATCAAACTTTCAATGATTTTCATCAGTGCATCAAACAATCGTTTGCATATCCTGAAAATACCGAAGCTTCTTTTTTTATAAGCAATGAACATTGGACACGAGGAAAAGAAATTTCATCTACTGTGCTTAAAAATTTGAGAGATGCGATAGCTCTATCAATGATAAAAACACCTTTGGGTGCATTAATAAACGATCCATTTCAAAAACTAATTTATGAATGTGTAGCTAAAAAAAGTTACGATTTTCATATTCAATTGATAGAAATGAGAATGGAAGAAAGTACTTCGATGAATTATCCTATCTGTATTAAAAGCGAAGGTACAAGCCCAAATTCATTAGAAAGTAAAATGAAAGAAAAAGATGTGGTTCTAGAAATCGAAGAAAAATTTGATTTAAACAATGAAGATGATGGCTTTGGCAATGAAGGAGAAGATGAAATTTTAAATGAAACACCTGAAGAAAACGAATCTGAAGAAGGGGCAGAAGAATCATTTGAAAATTGGGCAGATGACTAATGAATGAAAAGAAAAAATTAATTCTTATAGCCGGCGCAACTGCTTCTGGAAAAACAAGTTGTAGTATAAAAATAGCGCAGCATTTCAACACTAAAATACTTTCGTTTGATAGCAGACAATGTTATAAAGAATTGAATATTGGTGTTGCAAAACCAAGCCAAGAAGAACTAAATTTAGTTGAACATTATTTTATTAATTCACATTCAATACAAGAAGAAATAAGCGCAGGTGACTACGAACGATTTTCTATTCCGCTACTAGAAACACTTTTTGAAAATACAAATATTGTTGTAGCGGTTGGTGGCACTGGGCTTTATGCAAAAGCAATTTATGATGGTTTTGCAGAAATGCCGTCTATAGATTTGTCCATTAAAAATAAAATTGAAACCTTATATAAACAAAATGGATTAAAATGGCTTCAAGATGAAACCTTAAGAAAAGATATTTTTTTTGAAAAAGAAAAAGACATTAAAAACGCATCAAGACTTTTACGAGCTTTAATATTTTTTGAAAATCATGGTGTTTCAATTTCTTCTTTTCAAGATAATAAAAAAAAGACTCGGACTTTTGAAATAGAAAAATATGCAATAGATATTTCAAGAAATGAACTTTATGAAAAAATAAATTCTAGAGTTGACAACATGTGGAAAGATGGCTTATTAGAAGAAGTAAAAAATCTTAAAGCTTTTGAAGAATTAAAAAATCTTCAAACGATAGGCTACAAAGAAGTTTTTTCTTTTCTGAAAAATGAAATAGATGAAAAAACTTGTATTGAAAAAATTAAACAACATACAAGAAATTATGCAAAAAGACAATTGACTTGGTTTAAACATCAAGATAATTTTGAATGGATTTCTGCTGATAATTTAATTCAAAAACTTTGTAAAAGCTAATCCAATTCTATAATTTGAATTTGATCTAAATTTGATTCAAATGCCTCTTCTACTCTACTTTTATGTGTATCTGTAATGAAAATTTGCTGTTGTTGTTTTAGCAAATATGAAATTAATTTTTGTGATCGAAAACGATCTAATTTTTCAAAAATATCATCTAGCAAAAGAATAGTATGTTGATTAGTTTTTGACTGCAACATTTCAAACTCAGCAAGTTTTAAAGCAAACAAAAAAGATTTTTTTTGCCCTTGAGAAGCCACTGATTTAAATGGCAATTTATTAAAATAGAACCCTAAATCATCTTTATGAATACCATAATTACTTCGTTTAGACAATAAATCTTTATATAAATTTTCTTTTAATAATTTTTCTAAAGATTGTTGAAGCAATTTTGAAACATACTCAATTTCTATTTGTTCATTTTTATCAGCAAAATAAACATAAAGCTCCGTTACTTTTTCGATAAAAGGTATTAAATAGTTTTTCCTTTCTTGAAAAATATACGCACCAAACGCACAAATTTTTTCATCATAAATAGAAAGTAAATCTTGGTTTAACTCATCATTCGAATTTAAATTTTTCAAATATGCATTTCGCATTTTTAAATATTTATTATACTGTACCAACTTTTGTAAATATTCATTATTAAGTTGACAAATAGTTCTATCAATAAACTTTCTTCGTTCTTCACCACTTCCATTAATTAAAGAAATATCATCTGGCGAAATCATTACTGCACAATATTTTCCTACATGATTGCTTTTTTTTGTGTACACTAAACTATTAAATAAGATTTCTTTTCGTCCATCTTCTCTAATTACTGCAGTTATTTCATCTTCATCTATTTCTGCAGTTAAGCGTAATCCATTTTTATTCTGTTGAATTACAAGTTGGTCATTGTATTGAAAATAGCTTTTTGTAAAACATAAATAATATATTGCGTCAAGCAAATTTGTTTTACCAGTGCCGTTTTTACCAACCAAACACACTTTATTTGAAATAAATTCAAATCTATTATTTTCATAATTTTTAAATTGATAAAGCGAAATTGAATTGATTTTAGACATAAAAGAAGAATTTGCAAATATCTTAAATTAAACACTGATTTTAATTAAAACTTCTAAAATGATTTTTATCCAAAATTATAAGTTACCTTTGCTACTTAACAATTTAACAAATATCACAATGAACAAAGGAACAGTAAAATTTTTTAATGAAACAAAAGGTTTTGGATTTATTAAAGATGCAGAAACAAAAGAAGAGTATTTCGTACATATCTCTGGATTAGTTGACGAAATCAGAGAAAATGACGAAGTAACTTACGATCTACAAGATGGTAAAAAAGGATTAAACGCAGTAAACGTTAGACAAGCATAAACTTTCTAAATCACTATATTTAATTTCTTAGTCCCGATTTATCGGGACTTTTTTTTGCAAAAAACATAAATTCTATTGTTAAAATATGCCTTTTTTTATTAAAAAAGTATTATTTTTGCGCACTTTAAAAAAAGATTTTTCTTATGTCAAAAATGGACAAATACACAGCACCTCGAAATATAGTACAACAAACAACAAGTGGTGTTGACGATATACCTACAGCCGATGATCAAATAAAAAACATTGAAAGCTGGTACGAGAAAAACAAAAAAATGATTCTCAACGGATTAATTGCAGTAGCAGCAATTGTTGGAGGATACATTGCATACAACAATTTCTATAAAGGACCTAAACAACAAAATGCTAATGAAGCTATTTATAGAGCACAAATCTATTTCGGTATGGATTCTTTAAATTGGGCATTGAATGGTCAAGGGGCTGATTTAGGATTTTTAAAAATAATTGATAAATATGGCAGTACTGATGCTGGAAATCTAGCTCAATATTATGCTGGTGTGTCTTACTTAAAACTAGGTAACGCAGCAAAAGCTATTGAACACCTGAAAAATTTTAATGGAAAAGGAACTTTGGTTGAAACAGTTGCCAAAGGTTCTTTGGGTGATGCTTATGCAGAACAAAACAAAATGAGCGAAGCTGCTTCAGCATATATCGATGCAGCAAGCGATGATAAAAACTTATTATTTTCTCCTCTTTATCTTGAAAGAGCAGCAATTGCTTATCAAAATTTAAAGAAAAATGATGATGCTATTAAAGCATTTAAACGTATTAAAAATGATTTTCCTCAAAGCCCACAAGCTAGAAACGTTGAAAAATATTTAGCTCGTTTAGGTGTTTATTCTCTTGAAGATTAAATATAATGGCTTCTAATTCAGCAGAAATATTACACAAAGGTTTTGAAACACTTCAACATCTTGATGCAAAAATTGCACTAATTTCTACAGAATGGAATTATGAAATAAATCAAAAATTAATTGCTGGCGCAAAAGAAATTTTTTCTTCATGCAAAAATATTGAACTTGTTGAATTTGAAGTTCCAGGCGCAGTCGAAATTCCTTTTGCAATCAATCAATGTATAGAAAATGAAATTGCAGATGCATATATCGCTTTTGGTTGTGTTATAAAAGGAGCAACACCTCATTTTGAATATGTTTGTAAGATTTTAACTGATAGCATTGCTTTGCTAAATGTAGATGAAAACGAACCTATTATTTTTGGCGTTTTAACTGTTAATAACGAAGAGGAAGCTTTTGAAAGACTTGGCGGCAAACATGGACACAAAGGAAAAGAAGCTGCCATGGCTGCATTAAAAATGATCGATTTTTACAGAAAAATAAATGACTTATAATCATGAAAGTTCAATTGTTTATACCTTGTTTTGTTGATCAACTTTACCCAAATGTAGGCATGAACACCGTAAAAATTTTAGAAAAAGTGGGCTGCGAAGTAATTTACAATCCAAATCAAACTTGCTGTGGACAACCAGCTTATAATTCAGGTTTTGAAAAAGAAGCCTGTAAAGTAAGTGAAAAATTTTTACAAGATTTTGAAGGTGTAGATTATATTGTTGCACCAAGTGGTTCTTGTGTAGGATATGTAAGAAATACCATTCCTGAATTATTTGAACATCATACCGAAAAACAAAAAAGTATTTCAACAGCTAAAAGAATTTTTGAACTCTCTGAATTTTTAGTAGATGTTTTAAAAATTGAAGATTTAGGTGCAACTTTTGAAACTACAGCAACTTATCATGATGCTTGTGGCGCATTAAGAGAATGTGGCATAAAATCTGCTCCTCGTAAATTATTGGAAAACGTAAAAGGTTTGAATTTAGTTGAAATGGCAGAATGCGAAACTTGTTGTGGATTTGGAGGCACTTTTGCTATAAAATATGAACCTATTTCTATAGGAATGGCTCAAACAAAAATTGCAAGTGCTCAAAAAGTAGAAGCGCAATGTATAATAAGCACAGATATTAGCTGTTTAATGCACTTAGAAGGATATATTAAAAATCAAAAAGCCGGAATAGACACTTTACATCTAGCCGATGTTTTAGTGATGGGCTGGTAATAATAAATACTTCATAAAAAACACAATAACAATTTTAAATTTAGCACTCCTATTCATTACAATAAATTCCTGTAATTTATTCAAAGATCAAAAATCAAAAGATTTATCTGAAACGAATGAACTAAATAAGTCAATTGATATTTCTGTTACATCAAAAGAAAATAACTCAAAAGGAATTTCTATTTCCTCACAATGGATCATTTCAAGATTTGATGAAAATGAAAATTCTGCTCCAGAAATTAATAAAAGTTCTATAATTACAATCAATGAAAAAGAAGGCTCATTTCATGGTAATGGCGGCTGTAATAGCATTTCAGGAAAAGTAAAAATTGAAGGCAATAGTATTAAGTTTTCTAATATGATTTCAACAGAAATGTATTGCGATAACATGCCTCAAGAAACTAAATTTATTAATTCACTTGAAAATGCTGAAACATTTAAAATTGATGGCTGCGAAATGCATTTATTTCAAAAAAATAAAAGAATTATGACTTTAGAAAGTTGTAGATAATAACAATAAACTTTTATAAAAAAAAGGAACATGAAATATGTTCCTTTTTTTTATTATTTAAAATTAGATTAAGAATGTTTTATCACCCAATCAGCAACTGCTGGACCTAATTCTTTTTGAGAACGGCTACCCACAAAAACACCAATATGACCACCTTTAAAAGGATATGCAGTTTTATCTTTCGACCCAATTTTTTCCATTATTGGCAAAGTAGAACTATTCGGAATAATGTTATCGCCTGTTGCATAAACATTTAAGTAAGGAACAGTCATTTTTTTCAAATCTACCAATTCCCCACCCAATTCAAATTCACCTTTTATAAGTTTATTATCTCTAAATAAATCTTTGATATATTTTCTAAACATTTCTCCAGCTACATTTGGTGTATCTGCTTTCCATTTTTCCATTCTTAAAAATGACATTATTTTTTCTTCGTCTTCTAAACTATCCATTAATCCCAAATATTTGCTAATGTTCATTGATGGTTTTAACATACCAAAACCTTGATCTAGAAAATTTCCTGGAATTGTTCCCATACTATCTACCATTGCATCTACATCAATATCTTTTGTCCATTTATAAAGCATACATTCATTTCCAGAGAAATCAAAAGGTGCAACAAAAGTGGTTAAACTTTGAAGTTTTTCAGGATTTCGTGAAGCATATATCATGCTAAATGTTCCACTTTGACAAACAGAAAGCAAATGAATTTTTTCTGCATTATTGCTTTCTCTTACAAAATCAATAGCATCGTTTAAATAGCCATCGATATAATCTTCCATGGTTAAATAACGATGTTGTTTTCCTGGATATCCCCAATCCATGATATACAAATCTAAACCTTCATCCAATAATTTTTTGATTAATGAACGTTCTGGTTCAATGTCCAAAACATCGTGTCTGTTTATCATTGCAAAAGATACTAAACAAGGAATTTTGCATTTAGCAGGTGTTTCTCTTGTGTAATGATAAATTTTGATATGATCTTGTTGCCAAACTAACGTTTTGGGTGTTGTAGCAATTTCTACTTCTCCAATATTTTGCAAAGTGGCATATCCTTTTGCCATTTTTTCCATTGTATTTGCCATTTCTTGCATGGTACTATCTATATTCATATTGATTAAATTTTTAAAAATGATTTATTTTTTATTTTTTCCGAAGGTATAAAAAAGCCATAAATTAGAACCTAATTTATGGCTTAAATTATAAACAATTTCGAAATTTATTATTTTTTCTTAGTTGCTGTTTTTGCTGGTGCTTTTTTAGCTACAGGTGCTGTTTTTTGAACAGGTGCAGTTTTTGCGCTTTCTTCTTTAACTGGAGCAGTTTTAACAGTTGTATTTTTAGAAGCCAATTCTTTTTTCAAGTTTTTTACTTCTTTGTTTAATTCATAAACTGTTTTGTACAATTCATCCATTTCAGTTCTAGAAACAATTGGCAAAGAGCTCATTGCTTTTTCCATTTGACCATCCATTTCTTTTTTCATTTTCATTCCTATTGAACTCAATTCAGATTGAATAGCCGAAAAATCATCACTTGAAAATAAATCTACAAAATTTGTATCCATATTATTCAAAAACTCAGTATAAAAAGACATAAAGCTATCCATAGATTCGCCTTTTTGCATTTTTTCTTGCAAAGTCAAAGCAAATTTTTCTAAACTTTCTGTTCCTTTTTTGTACATCATAAATTGCATTTCTGCATTTTTATTTCCAAAATTTACCATTTTAGATTGTAAATCTTGCATAGATTCCATTGTATCTTTTGCAGTTCCTGGAGACATCATTTTCATAAATGGATTTACAGCAGTTTTGATTTGCTCATTCATTTCATTATACATTGTTGAAAACTTAGTAAATGGATTTTCAAAACTTGCAGTTTGTTTTTCCCAAAATGCTTTCATTTCATTATAGCTTTCAGTTCCTTTTGTATTCATAGAAGCAAAAGTATCTTTCATGCTTTTTTCCCAGTTGTTCATCATGCCTTTCATTTCTTCAGGAGCATATTGAAACATTGCGTCAAATAATTCTTTTTGTTTTTCTGGTTTAAAATAACTTTGGAATAATTCTGGCGTAAAAGATTTGTTTTGGAAAGAAGAATACAAAGGCATCCAAAGTTGATACATTTTCATATACGTATCTTGATTGTTAAACATTGCTTTGAAATAATCTTTCTTTTGAAAATCAGTCATTCCAGACAACATATCTTGAATTGTTGGTAACATGTTTTTGCTCCAAGTTTCAAAAGTTGCTTTTGCATTTTCAGCATTTTTTGTAAACTCAGCAGTTGCTTCATTTACTTTTTCCATTCCAGGAATAGATTTAGACCAATTCATAGCCGTTTCCATGTTTTTCTTACCTTCTTCCATCATTTTTGTAAAAAATTCTGTAGGGTTAGCTGTAGTTTCATTTTTCGCACCATTGTTCGAA
>JAGNRR010000002.1 GCA_017988595.1 Chitinophagaceae bacterium | reverse complement strand
TTTTCACTTTCATTAAAAATACTTTATATTTATACCAACGAAATGTAATTTTATTTCGTCTTTATAAATAAATATGCTATTTTATGAAAATAAGTTTTTTTTTCCTCCTCATTGCACTTTTTTCTTTTCAGTCGGTATTTTCACAATCTGATCCTATACGTTTTTATGAAAACGCCAAAGCAGGTTTTAAAAATCAAGAAGGAAAAATTATTGTTCCACCAAGTTACGATGCCGCTAGCGAATTTATTAACGACTTCGCTATAGTGATAAAAAACAATTTGCGAGGTTATATAAATAAAGAAGGTTACGAAATCATTCCTATTATGTTTAGAGATGCACATCCTTTTTATAATGGCATTGCACCTGTAAAGTTTGGCGATTTTTATGGCTATATCAATATCATTGGCAAATGGATTAAAGAACCAAAATATACAGAAGCATACGCTTTTAGCAACGGACTTTCGAGAGTAAAAATTGATAATAAATATACTTTTATTAATGAAAAAGGTGCCGAACAATTTCCAATACATTTTGATAAAGCCTTTGATTTCACCGAAGGTGTTGCATTGGTTTCTAGCAACAATAAATATTATTTTATCAATGCAGCAGGAAAAAAAATGTTCAATAAAGAATTTGATTTTGCACAACCATTTGTAAATAACCAAACAATAGTTACCCTTCAAAACAAAAAATATTACATGAATTTGAACGGCGAAATTGGTAAAGAATATATAAATACAAGAAAACATTAAATCTCCCACTTTATGAAAAACACATGTTTAAAATTATTATTTTTAGTTGCTTTTCTTTTTTCATTTAATAATGATTCATTTTCGCAAAGCGGACAATGGGTTTGGATGAAAGGAGATAATACAACTTCATCCGCTGGAAATTATGGAACAAAAGGTGTGTCTAGCCCAACTAATGAACCTGAAGCTAGATATCAATGTGCTTATTGGATTGATAAGCAAGGTGATTTTTGGGTTTTTGGAGGGTATGGCAATAGTGGTTGCATAAATGATATGTGGCGGTATAAAATATCAACTAACGAATGGACTTGGATGAATGGACCACAAGGCACAACAAATCCTTCTGGAGTATACGGCACAAAAGGCGTGCCTTCACCTTTAAATTATCCCGATGCTATTGGTTTTGGGTCAAATTGCTGGACAGACTCTGCAGGATTTTTGTGGCTGTTTGGAGGTGCTGGTGGAGTAAATCCAAATTGTGATAATTTATGGAAATATAATACAACTACCAATGAATGGACTTGGGTAAATGGTAGTGGAATTGGCGGAAATACGACAGGTGCTGTATATGGCACAAAAGGAGTTTATGCATCAACAAATAGCCCAAATGGCTTACAAGAAGTAAAAAGTGGTTGGGTAATTGGAAATGAATTGTGGATGTTTGGAGGAATGGGACAAATGGGAACTAGTAACAATTTGTGGTCATATAATATTTCTACAGATCAATGGGCTTGGCAAAGCGGAGGACAAGGAGTTTCTACTGGTAATTTTGGAACAAAGGGTGTTTCAAGCCCAACAAATTTACCACCAGGAAGAGGTTCATATACCAAATGGAAAGATGGAAAAAACAACTTATTTATCTTTGGAGGAATTGACTTTTCAATAACAGGAATGAGAAATGATGTTTGGAAATTTGATATGCTTACTAAAGAATGGACATGGGTAAGTGGAACTAATGTAATAGACGACCCAGGAACTTTTCCAAATTATTGCGACCCTAAAGTAACTGAAATACCCAGTTCTCGATATGAAAATCAATCTGCACAAACAGCAAGTTCATGTGTTAATGCATTTTGGACATTTGGAGGTTTTATTACTACAGGATCATCATTTCATAATGATTTATGGTTATTTAACACCGAAAATTATGAATGGACAAAAGTAAGTGGAGAAACAATGGTTTCAACTATTCCATATTCAAATTATGGTACTCAAGGAGTTTTAGCAGCAACAAATATGATTCCCCCACGAGGTGGACATGGAACATGGAGTGATGCACAAGGAAATTTTTGGGTATTTGGTGGAGCTGGTGGACAAGCTGCAACATTTATGGTAAACAACGATTTGTGGAAATTTATTCCAGATACTTCTTGTTTTAATACAGGTTTAATAGGTGGTGTAGAATTAACACCTCCAACTCAAACTTCAGTTTGCCCTGGTGATACTATCCATTATTTATTACCTGGAAATGTTACTATAACAATTCAGCCTAATACAAATAATTTCTATGATGTTGTAAACAAAGTAATACATATTTATGGCGGCGGAACCTATACAGTAACTGCAACATCGTTAAACCCAAATGATCCATGTTTTGTAAACGATACCATAACGTTTACAATTACAGGATTCTCTGCACCAGATGCTGCATTTTCTGCTTCACCACAAGTAGCAATTATTGGGGAAGGAAATTTTAGTTTTGTAAATCAAAGTACAAATGCTACAAGCTATGAATGGTATTATCAAGGAAATTTAATTTCTACAAATACAGATTTGAATTATTCGTTTAATTCTATCGGCACACATTGTGTAGATTTAGTTGCCATAGGCAATTGTGATTTAAAAGATACCGTTCAGCATTGTGTAGAAGTTTTGGAAGATGGTTCAATATTTTTTCCAAATGCATTTACTCCAAATGGCGATACTAAAAACGAAACTTTTGGTCCTGTATTAAAAGGAAATATAAAGCTAAATTCGTTTTTGATTTTTAATCGTTTTGGCGAAAATGTTTACAATCATAAATCCAATAGTAACGGATGGGATGGAACTTATAAAGGTGATAAATGTGAAATGGGTGTATATTTTTATGTAGCAGAAGTAGTAAATGCTTTTGGTAAAAAAATAATTTACAAAGGTGATATTACGCTTTTAAAATAAAATTATTTTTTTATTCATTCCCTTTTTCCTTACGGCTTCCGCTGTAAATATCATAATGTACTAAACGAGCTTCTAAAGCACCGTTATAACAAATAATTTTTCGACGAGGTTTTAATCCTACACACTTTAAAGCCGGCAGATTAGCGGTTACCATCCATGCATTGGTGTTTTGATAATTCGTTTTTAAGGTGTCGCCGATATTATTATAAAAAAGTTCGGTGTCTATTTCTATTCGTTCATCATAAGGTGGATTAAAAAATAAATGCAAAGGTGTTTCATTTACTTTTTCAGAATCAAAAAAATTTACATTTTTTAATCTAATATATTCATCCATTCCTGAAGAAATTACATTTTCTTCGGTAATAGAAATCATTCGTTTATCAAAATCATAGCCTTTAATTGAAAAATCAAATTCTCTAACTTTATTCATCAATAGTTCTTTAATTTTTTCAAAAAGTTGTTTGTCAAAATTTTTCCATTTTTGAAATGCAAATTCTTTTCTAAAAATATTTGCTGGAATATTACAAGCTATCAAAGCTGCTTCAATTAAAATTGTGCCACTTCCACACATGGGATCTAAAAAATCGCATTGTCCTCGCCAACCACTTTGCAATAATAATCCTGCCGCCAAAACTTCATTTATTGGTGCAATGCCCGTTTTAATTTTATAACCTCGTTGGTGTAAACTTTGTCCGCTACTATCCAACGAAACTGTACATTCATTATCATGAATATGAATATTGATTCTTAAATCGGGGTTTTGGGTGTCCACATTTGGTCGAATTTTATATTTATCTCTAAAAAAATCAGCAATAGCATCTTTAGTTTTTAAAGCAATATATTTTGAGTGATTAAAATAATTAGAGAAAACCGTGGCATCAATTGCAAATGTTTTTTCGGTGCTTAACAAGTCATCCCAATTCATTTTATAAATACCATCATACAACATTTGTTCGTTTGTAACATTAAATTGATGAATGGGTTTTAAAATTTTTATTGCTGTTCGACAGGCTAAATTTGCTTTAAACATCATACCATCATCTCCTTCATAACTAACATTGCGAACACCTTTTACTATTTTTAATGCGCCTAAATCTTGCAATTCATTTGCCAATATTTCTTCGAAACCAAATAAGGTTTTGGCAACCATCTTATAATTTAAACCCATAATTTTTGCAAAAATACTGCTATTACTGCTTAAGTAAAATAAATTTGCAAAGTATGTTTTGGTAATTATTCATCATACACATTTTAGATTTCTAAAAATGGTCTTACATTTACCTTAATTATATTTATGAGCTATAAATTAATCATGGCATTGGCAGGAGTTTTTGCAATTTCAGAATATTTTCATTTAGAAGATAGCTTTGCAAAAAAAATAATTCTAATTTTTTTATTTTCAATAGGAGTATATTTTTTACCCATTACTTATGCTATTATTTTTAGCATTGTAGCTTTTTTAATTGCCTCGTGTTTATTTATTTATTATTTAATAATTTATAGAAAAAATTTTATTCCTATTTTCGGTTCCCTTTTTTATATTCCATTAATTTCGCTTTACGAAAATATTGTTTACGTTTCGCCAAATTCAAAGTTTAATATTTTTAGCGTACTTGTTTTTATTTTTATCAATATTAATTATTTTATTATTTATAAAAATCAAGAAAAATTCAAATCCGTTTTTGCTATATATACTATACTTGCTACCGATATTTATATCAAAGTTTTTATGGAATTTGAACAATGGCTTTTTTCTTTTTAATATAAAAATAAAGCAAGGTCATTACCAAAGTTGCTGCTATCCATGCCAAGCCAATATCTTTATGGGCATCCCAAACATCACCTTGTGTGGCAACGTATGTTTCTCCAGTTGCCGAATCGCTGATTGCAGCCACAAACCATTCTATCAATTCAAAAAAAGTAGCCATAGCAAATAATAATAATGTGGCAATAAAATAGGACCATTTTACTGGAGCTTGCCAACGATATACTAAATAATCCCATGTAGGAAAAACCATCAATAAACCAAAATTAAAATGTACAAAACGATCATATGGATTTCGCCATAAATCGAAAGTTGTTCGAAACCATTCACCTGCAGTATTGTAAGTATAAGACATTTGTGCTCCATAAATATGAATCCATAAAAAGAAAAATAAAAAAATGAGGCTTGTATTTGAAAACAAAAATTTTCGATTTAGAACATAAAACCAAGGAATAAAAAGTAATACTAGAATATTTTCTATCCACCAATTTGTTAAATCTCTAGTGGTTGCAAAAAAATAAAACCAAGATAAAATAAATATTGCAGCTAAAATTTGAAAAAGCCTATTGGATAAAAATCCTTTTCGCTCTTCGTTCGACTGTATAATATTTTTTAATGTATTCATATTTTAAAAATATATAATTTTTTTAAAACTAAAAAAGTTTGTGATATTGAATTGCAAAAATTTATTAATTTTAAATTTAATTATGAGTGAAGAAAAAAAATGTTTGAACTGCAATAAAAATTTAATTGGTCGTAGCGACAAAAAATTTTGTAATGATTATTGCAGAAATGAATTCAATAATAAAAACAAAATTGCTGAACCTTTAATTATCAAAACCATTAATAAAAAATTAAAAGACAATAGACTGCTTCTTGAAAAAATTTTAGACACAGAAAATACCAAAAGCTATCCTAAAGAAAAATTACTACAAGCAGGTTTTGATTTTAATTATTTTACGCATCAACTCCAAACCACCAAAGGTTTATATATTTTTAATTACGACTATGGATTTTTAAATTCCGATAACGATTGGGTTTTAATTGTAAAAAGAAAAGAGTAGTTTTTAAATAAAAAATTAACACAAAAAAAGCAGCTCTATGAGCTGCTTTTTTAAATTTAACTTCAGAAAAAAATTAATGTTGAATCAACACTGATTTTGTTTGCACATTTCCATCTTGTTCAATTTTCAATATGTAATTACCGTTTGGAATTTCAGCAATTTGCAATTTTGCAATTTGATTAATTGTAGTTGCCGCAAAAGTTTTTACAGTTCTTCCTAAAACATCAACCAATTTAAAGTTTACATTTCCTTCTAATCCTTTTATAGTAATTTCATTATTTGCTGGATTAGGAAACAACTCAATATTATTATTTAATGAAAACTCAACATTGCTTAAAACATTTCCTGTTTTTGCTATTCCATTAATTCCAGTGCCATAATCTCCTCCAAAATTTATCAATGGGGTTGTCATCGATACATCATCAAATAATTTTATATATCCAGTATCTGCTACTGCTTGAACACCAAATAAACCATCGCCATAAGAATCTGTAATTTCAAAAGTGTAACATTCGTTTTGGTTCAACATTAAATTATAAATAAAAATTTGTCCAGCATCTGGTCCGCCAGCGCCATCTGCTCCTGTTCCTGGAGTATATGTATGTTGATCCACAACAACGTTTGATGAGTTTTTAATTTTCCAAGTAATTTCTCCTGGATATTGATCAGTTTTTACAACCAATCTCCAATTGTAAATTGGCGATGTAAGTGCTGATAAACTTTTCGATTTTATATTATCACTTGCTTGAACATCTCCCGACAATACCACTTCATAATCAACTACAGTTTGTCCTGGATTGAATGTATAATTTCCAATAGTAACATCAGTAACATCATAAGTGTTCAAACTTCCAGACCAATTATAAGTTGCAATAGTACTTGCACCAACTTTTGCATTTATTGTTGCACTTGTCATTGGCACAGTTCCCATATTTTGAATTTTAGCTTTCAACACTGTACTTCCGCCTGCACAAATACTTGTTTCTGTTGCCGATGAAACCGTAGATGCATTGCTTCCTGTTACTTTCACAGGGCAATCTCCTTGATAATTTACCCAAAATGGTTCTGTAAGCATTGCTGCAGAATATCCAGCTTGTGAAAATGATATCATTCTATTAGGACAAACGACATAAAAATGTGGATAGCCATCAATAGGATATTGTGTTTTGATTGCAGCATTATCAATGATTGTATAATCTGAACCAGCTACCCAATTTCCTTGTGTGTTTGAACCCGTTCCATTTAAATCTGCTGTGTTAGTAGCTGCATCTCCTTCAAAAAAGAATACTTTAATCTTTTTAGGATCAATAGTTCCATTTGCACCATAATGTTGTGTCAACGAATCAAAGACATGAGAATTATGAACAGCCCAACAAGGTCCACACCAAGTTGCTGAAACATCTATAATTACAGTGTACCCAGAATCTAAATAATTGTAAAGTGTGTGCGATACATTATTAATATCGGCATACGTAAAATTAGGTGCAACTTCCCCTGCCTGAAGAGGAGCTTGTGCTTTGGCAAATAAACTGCCCATTAAAAATAATGTAATGGTAAAAATTTTTTTCATGTATGATTTTTTTTAGAAATCAAATTTACAAATTAATTTTTAATTAATAGCCAATCACTATCTTCAATTAGATACATTACTTTTTATTCCTTACTTTTGTATTCCTCAAAAAATACAATTATGGAACACCCAATATATCTTGATAATAATGCCACCACACCTTGCGACCCTCGTGTGGTAGAAACAATGATACCTTATTTTACAAATAATTTTGGAAATGCGGCAAGTCGCAATCATAGCTTTGGATGGGTTGCAGAAGAAGCTGTAGATTATGCTCGAGAACAAGTTGCAAAATTAATAGGTGCTAGTGCCAAAGAAATTATTTTTACATCTGGAGCCACAGAAGCCGACAATCTTGCCATCAAAGGCGTTTTTGAAATGTATGCCAGCAAAGGAAATCATATCATTACAACAACTATTGAACACAAAGCCGTTTTAGATACTTGTAAAAATATCGAAAAAGAAGGTGGCGAAGTTACCTACTTAGAAGTAAATCCTGAAGGGATGATAAATCTTGAGGAGTTGGAAAAAGCCATTACCGAAAAAACAATTCTTATTGCCATTATGTATGCCAATAACGAAATTGGCACGGTAAATCCTATGAAAGAAATTAGTACTATTGCAAAAAAACATGGCGTATTGGTAATGAGCGATGCGGTGCAAGCAGTAGGAAAAATTCCTGTTGATGTAAACGCTGATGGTATTGATTTGATGGCATTTACTGCTCATAAAATGTATGGACCAAAAGGCGTTGGTGCCTTATATGTTCGTCGAAAAAATCCTCGTGTAAAAGTTACTGCTCAAATTGATGGTGGAGGACACGAACGTGGCATGAGAAGTGGTACCTTGAACGTGCCTGGAATTGTAGGTTTTGGACGAGCGGCAGAACTTTGTATGCAAGAAATGGCTGCAGATACTACACGAATTGTAAAACTTCGTGATAAATTAGAAAACGGTTTATTGCAATTGGAAGAAAGTTATTTGAACGGACACAAAACAAATCGTTTGCCACACGTAAGCAACATTTCTTTTAAACATGTAGAAGGCGAAGGACTTTTAATGGGAATAAACAAAGACATTGCATTAAGTAGCGGAAGTGCTTGCACATCGGCATCTTTAGAGCCATCTTATGTTTTAAAAGCATTGGGCTTGGGCGATGATTTAGCACACAGTTCACTTCGTTTTGGACTTGGGCGTTTTACCACCGAAGATCAAATCGATTTTACCATAAAAGCCGTTAGCGAAACGGTTTTAAAGCTACGTGAAATGAGTCCACTTTGGGAAATGTATAAAGAAGGTATCGATTTGGATTCGATAGAATGGGCTGCGCATTAATCATAGAAAAAAATATTGATTAAATAAAAAATCGACTTCGAAAAGAGTCGATTTTTTTTGATTAAAAAGTAAGGTCTATATTATATTGTTTTTATCATTAGCAATTCATCAAAATTGCCTTTAATTCTTTACCTTCGCATTTGTTTTTATGATAGACAAATTAGAAGCCATACGTGCACGTTTTGAAGATATTTCTGTTTCGCTTACCAATCCAGAGGTGGTAAACGATCAAAAAAGATATTCGGCATTAAGCAAAGAATATCGCAAACTTGAAAAAATTGTATTGGCATACAAACAATATTTAAACAGTATCGAAAACCTTAGTTTTGCCAAAGAAGTATTGGAAAACGAAAGCGACGACGAACTTCGAGAAATGGCAAAAGCCGAAATGGGCGGCTATGAGGAAGAAAAAACTCGGCTCGAAGAAAGCATTAAACAAATGCTTATTCCCAAAGATCCACAAGATGAAAAAAATGTGGTAATGGAAATTAGAGCTGGCACAGGTGGCGATGAAGCGAGTCTTTTTGCTGGAGATTTATTTAGAATGTATATGAAATTTGCCGAAAACAAAGGCTGGAAAGTGAGTTTAGTGAGCGAAAGCGAAGGCACATCGGGAGGATATAAAGAAGCAATTATAGAAATTGTGGGCGACGATGTTTACGGCATATTAAAATATGAAAGTGGCGTGCATCGGGTTCAGCGAGTGCCTGATACCGAAACCAGTGGACGTGTGCATACTTCGGCTGCAACTGTGGCGGTGATGCCCGAAGCTGAAGAAGTAGATTTTGAGTTAAAAGAATCTGATGTGAGTATGCAAACAGCAAGAAGTGGTGGTGCAGGCGGACAAAATGTAAATAAAGTAGAAACTAAAGTAATTCTTACGCATAAACCCACAGGATTGGTAATTACATGCCAAACTGATCGTTCGCAATTGGGAAATCGAATAAAAGCCATGGCAATGATGCGAACCAAACTTTACGAAGAAGAAGTTCGTAAACACGAAGAAGCCATTTCCAAAAGCAGAAAAACACTTGTAAGTAGTGGCGATAGAAGTGCAAAAATTAGAACTTACAATTGGCCTCAAGGAAGAATCACAGATCATCGTATTGGAAAAACTATGTATAACCTGGATGATTTTATTAATGGAAATATTGATGAAATGATAGATGCACTTATGTTTGCAGAAAACGCCGAAAAAATGAAAGCCGGCGAAAGCGTGTAACTTTATAAACTCCATACATTTATAGAA
The DNA here is from genome assembly GCA_017988595.1 of Chitinophagaceae bacterium. GTDB lineage: Bacteria > Bacteroidota > Bacteroidia > Chitinophagales > Chitinophagaceae > JAGNRR01. The sequence continues at coordinate 22,195 of JAGNRR010000002.1, read as the reverse complement.
AATATTTTATCTTTGAAATAATTCCTAGAATTTGAAAAAAGTAAAATATTTTTATAGCTCCAAAACCCAACGATTTGAACCATACAAATTACCCTTATGGAAAAAAATGTTGCAAGTTTTAGGATTGATTAGTGCAGTTTTTGTTGCAGCTGGAATTATTGTATCTATTGCATTTAAATATATTGGTTCGCCAAAAGAAAAGCAACTCATGAAACAAATGGACTTGCTTGAAGAAAAATATGCTTTGCTTAAAAATGAAATAAAAAATAATAATCAAAAAATAAATGATTTAGCAGAAAGAGACAATATAATTTATAGAGAAATTTTTGAAGCAGATCCTTTGCCCGATAGTATAAGATTGGGCTATGAAAAAATAAACGAAAAAGATTGGCAAAAAAATCTTTCGCCATTTTCTAATCAAGAATTGTTAATTGCCATTGAAAAAACTATATCACAACAAAAAAATAAAATTAAGCAACAACAAAAATCATACGACACGCTTGAAAAATTAATTAGCAATAAATCAGAAATGTTGGCAAGTATTCCATCCATTCAGCCCGTATCCAACAAACAATTAAATAGAATTGCATCGGGTTTTGGGTTTCGGATAGACCCAATTTATAAAATTGGAAAATTTCATGCAGGACTTGATTTTAGTGCACCAGCTGGAACACCAATTTATGCAACAGGAAATGGAATTGTAGATGAATCTTCATACAGTTCTTCGGGTTACGGAAATAATGTATGGATAAATCATAGCTTTGGTTATCGTACACATTATGCGCACATGATAAAATTAAATTGTAAAACAGGACAAAAAATAAAAAGAGGACAAGTTATTGGCTGGGTAGGCAGTACAGGAAAAAGTACCGGTCCACATCTTCATTACGAAATTTCATATAAAGGAAAAAAAGTAGATCCGGTGCATTTCTTTTTTCAAGATATTAAAACCGAAGATTTTGAACGTATGGTAAAAATTGCTTCCACAAGCAATCAATCTTTCGATTAATCGTATATTTATCTTTATATAAAAAAATTAATATTGACTTAAACAAGTTTGTATGTAAACAATCAAATTGCTTTTTTCTTTGATTTGTTTTTGTATTTTTGTTTATCATGAATCAGCTTTCATTATTTGATCAAGTGCTTAGTGTTACCAAAGAAAAAGAGGTAAGCAAAAAAGTTGATGAAAAAGAATTAAAAAAAATATATTACACCATAACCGAAGTTGCTGCTATGTTTTCGGTAAACGCTTCTTTGTTGCGTTTTTGGGAAAAAGAATTTTCGAAAGAACTGGGCAAAGTAAAAAAAAATAAAAAAGGCGATCGATATTACAACAAAGAAAATATTGAATACTTAAATGTGATTTATTATTTATTGAAAACCAAAAAAATGACCATCGAAGGTGCACGAGAAATGCTGCGACAAGACAAAAAGAAAGTTCATTCAAATGCACAAATGATAGAAAATTTAGAACAAGTTCGGGCGTTTTTAGTAAATTTGAAAAAATATTTAGCTTAATATTGGAGTTATGAAAAAATTGATTTTATTATTTATATTATTAGGGTTTATGCAGCAAGGTTTTGCTCAAAAATTTATAAGAGAAACTGACAAAGAAACTGGCTTAGTATTGCTTCGTGGTCAAATTACTTTTGAAGATATTGCCAACGAAACACATCATGCTTGGTTTATGAAAAATGCAAAACGCTATGAACCAAATTTGGATGTAATTGACGAGCTTGCTCCACTTTTAAAAAAATATCATATTGTAGTTTTTTTAGGCACATGGTGTGGTGACACCAAAGATTTACTGCCAAAATTTTATACCACTATTCGAGAATGTAATTTTGATATGAATGGCGTGCAACTTTTTGGTGTAAACAGAGCTAAAGAGGCTATAAATATTGAATCAAAATTATTTAATATTACTAGAGTTCCTACATTTATTGTAATGGATCAATATCGAGAAGTGGGCAGAATTACCGAAATGGTGGATAAAAGTATCGAAGAAGATTTACTTAGAATTGTAAGTAAAGATGCTGCAAATCGTAATTAAAGATTACACATTTTCGATACAATAAAACTCCCATGACATATTCTTATACAATTTTTAATTCTTACAAAGAATTAGATGCCTCGTGGGATAATTTTTTTGAACCACATCATAATTTTCATTCCAGCCAAATTTCTGTTACCGAAAAATCGGCAATAAAAAATATGCTTTTTTTTTATGTGCAAATAAAAAATGAAAATAATGAAATCGTAATGCTTGCATATTTTCAGCAAATAAAAATATTGAGCGACAATTTTAATTTATCAGAAGGAAGTGTATTAATAAAAAAAGGCTTGTCGGCATTAATAGATTTTTTGAAACCAAAATTATTAGTTGCAGGAAATTTGTTTCGACACGACACGCCAATTTTTTATACAACAAATAAAAATTTCACCCCTGAAAATGAAATCGCTATTTATGAAAACTGTGTTGATTTTTTAATACACCATTCCAAATCAAAAGGCGTTTTTATTAAAGATTTGGAAGAAAAATACAGCACAGAAATTAAAAAAAACGATGGCTATCAAGAATTAAAAAACGACATCGCCATGTATTTGCCTCTGGAAAAAGAATGGCAAAATTTTGAAGATTATTCAAATGAACTTAAACATAAATACAAACAACGAGCAAAAAAAGTTAGAAAATCCTTTGCGGATGTAATTATAAAACCATTACAACTTGAAGATCTAAAAAAATACGAAAAAGATATATTTCGATTATATCATTTAGTTGTCGAAAAACAAGTTGTGAGCATGGGCGAGCTTTCGCCAACTTACATTTATGAATTAAAAAAATCATTGCAAGAAAAATATCTTGTTATGGGTTTTTTTGAAGGTGAAAGATTGATTGCATTTTCGAGTGCAATTATTCACGAAGGTGTTCATGATATGAATTATATTGGATTTGAATATGAATTAAATCAAAAATATCAATTGTATTTTAATATCCTATTTCATTGTATAGAGTGCGCCATTTCTCATAAAATGCAAATCTTGTTTTTAGGCAGAACAGCACTTGAAGCTAAAGCAATAATTGGCTGCAAACCAAAACAACTATATACATTTTATAAACTTAAAAATTCTGTATTACATTTTATTACAAAAAAACTAAGTGCAATGTTTAATAATAAGATTGGCGAAACCTGGGAAAATCGTCATCCTTTTAATACTTCTTATTATGAAAAAATTGAACAAAAAAATATTTAATTATTAATATTCAATATTATTTACCTTTGCACATACATGAATTGTTCAACCTGTAAAATAAATAAAAGCAATCCTAAGCAAAAAATTATTGCTTGGCTAATTTTATTTTTATACTTTTTGGGGTCATGTTATCATTTTTTTCAACACGGAAAAAAACATGTTCATGAAGAAATTACAAAACATCATCAAGAAATTGAAAAAAATGTTTGTCATCAAAGTACAGCACACTTTAATATAAAAGGCAATGTCTGTCATCATCAAAAACATTTTAATGCACAAAAAAAAAAATGTAAGGATTGTGAATTTTATTCCACAATAGACATTGAAGAAAAATTTGTTTTTAATTTTATAGCCAATTTTTATTTTTCAACATCAACATTTTCAACTCAACAATTTTATTTTTTATTTTACAATAAAGAATATTTAGGCAGAGCACCGCCAGTTTTTTTTAAGTTAAATCCAATATTATTTATTTTACACAACCAACACATCGAAATAATTTTAAACGATGTGTTTCATTTTATTATTTAATTTAAAAAAAACAAAAAATCATGAAAACAACAACAACAATCGTTGCATTTTTACTATGTACAATAATTTTATTTAACTGTAAAAAACCAGAACCTGTAATTGTAAACGAGGAAGAATTAATAACAACGTTAACTTATACATTAACTTCTACTTCCGATACTATTATTTGTAAATTTAAAGATGCTGATGGCGACGGCGGAAGTGCTCCAGTTATTACTGTAAGCAAAGCTTTAACGCCAAATATCCTTTATAAAGGCTCATTGGAATTACTTGACGAAAGTGGTCCAACACCCGAAAATATTAACACCGAAATTGAAGAAGAGGATGAAGCACATCAGTTTTTCTTTAAAAATGAAACTGGGTTAAATATTACAACTACTTATGATGATTTAGATGGTAATCAAAAACCAATTGGATTAAAAACTAATGTTCAAACTGGAAATGCCAGCACAGGAAAATTAAAAATCACACTAAGACATGAACCTAATAAAAATGGTGCAAATGTAGCACAAGGTGATATTACAAATGCTGGTGGCGAAACAGATATTGAGGTAGAATTTGATTTAACCATTCAATAATTAAGTGAAAAAATATTGTAGCATATTATTTATTATTTTTTTTGGAAGCAATCTTTTTGCTCAAGAATGTAATGTCAAACTAACTGGAATTGTTAAAGATAAAAGCACAAAAGAAATATTACCAAATACTAATATACGAATAGAAAAAACTACGCTTGGAACTAAAACAGACAAGCATGGTTTTTTTTCAATTAAAAATGTTTGCTTGGGCGATGTTCATTTGATAATTAGTCATGTGGGATGTGATAATAAAATTATTTTTTTAAAAATTGAAAAAGATACTTTTATTGAAATAGAAATAGAACATCACACCGAATTTTTGCACGAAGTGCATATAAACAGCAATAACGAAAAAGTTATTGAAGAGCATCTGATTGGCAAAAAAGAAATCCAAAAAAATAGCGGAAAAACATTTTCTCAATTAGCCGAATTAATTCCAGGAGTTTCAATTTCATCAAATGGTGCTAATATTAATAAGCCAATAATCAATGGCATGAGTGGAAACCGAATTACAATTTTGAACAATGGCATTCCGCAAGCCGGACAACAATGGGGAAGCGATCATGCACCAGAAATAGATCCTTTGCAAATGCAACAATTAAATATTATAAAAGGTGTTGGCGGTTTTGAATATGGAGGAAATGGCATGTCGGGAATTATCAATGCAAGTGCTTTACCTATTGGCAATGATCCACATTTACACGGAAAAATAATTTCTGCGTTGCAAAGCAATGGTCGTGGAGGACAACTTTCTTTACAAGTTGAACAAAAAAAACCTTGGCTAAAATATAGAATTGGTGGGACATTAAAAAAACTAGGCGACAGAAAAACACCTGATTATTTTTTGACAAATACTGGAGTGGATGAAAAAAATTTTTCATTTCAATTAGAAAAAAATATTAGTCAACATTGGAAACAAACAATGAACTATAGTATATTTTCAACCAATTTGGGAATTTTGCGAGGTGCTCATGTTGGAAATTTAAATGATTTACAAGAAGCCATTCAGAAAAAAATTCCGTTTTTTACAAATGAAAATTTCAATTATTCCTTATCATCTCCTCGTCAAAATGTAATGCATCATTTATTTAAAACCGAATCAAATATTGATTGGGGAAACAATACACTTTTAAAAATTACATGGAGTACACAATTTAATAATAGAAAAGAATTTGATGTTCGTCGAGGTGGACGAGAAAATATACCAGCATTGTCTTTACAACTTTGGGCAAATCAACTTGGTATTGTGTACAATAAATTTTCAACAAGTTTTGATTTTAAACTTGGCACTCAAACACGTTTTACTCAAAATAGTAATAATGCCGAAACAGGCATTAGGCCTTTAATTCCGAACTATACAAATTTCATGCAGACTGCTTTTGCTGGTTTTTCAAAAAATAAAGGCAAATGGAAATATGAACTTGGCGCAAAAACAGATTTAACTTTTTTGAAAGTATATCAATATACGCAGCAAAATATTTATGAAGAGCCATCACATCTATTTTTTAATGTAAGCGGACTTGGCGGCCTGAGTTATTATTTTTCAGAAAACCATTTTGGAAATTTCAATTGGGGAATTTCTTTTAGAAATCCTGAGGTAAATGAACTTTATAGCAATGGTTTGCATCAAGGCGTTTCAGGGATTGAAGAAGGAAACAGAAATTTAAAACCTGAAATGGGAAACAAATTTGCTTATACCCATCATTTACAATTGAATGATAAATTTTTTATAGAAGCAAGTGCATTTGCACATCAAATACAAAATTATATTTTCCTACAAGCACAACCCGATTTCAGATTAACTATTCGCGGTGCATTTCCAGTTTTTAAATATGAACAAACAAATGCTTTGTTGATGGGAATAGATTTTTTAGGAAAATATCAAGCCGCAAAATCTTTATTTTTTTTATCTAAAATAAATTTATTGAAAGGGCAGGATGTGGCACAAAATATTCCACTTGTATTTATGCCAGCAAATAATTTTTCAATTGCAGTTCATAAACAAATTTTAATGACAAATACTTTTATAAAACAAACTGAACTTTTTACCTCTTATAAATATGTAATGCGACAAAATAGACTTTTAGCATTTCAAGATTTTTTAATGCCACCACCTTCTTTTGGCTTAGTAAATTTTGGTGCAGAAACAAAATTTTTAATTAAAGACAAAGAATTATTTATGTCATTGCAATGCGATAATGCATTCAATATTCGATATAGAGATTATTTAAATAGGCTTCGATATTTTGCTGATGAAATGGGCAGAAATTTTACACTTCGATGTGTTTATCAATTTTAAAATAATATTTTTTACACTTTGTATATTATACAATTAATGTTCATACCAGCTCCAACCGATGTAAATAAAATAATGTCATCTTTATTTAATTGATGATTTTCGATTTCATTTTTCGCAACCATATCATACAATGTTGGAATTGTTGCCACAGAAGAATTTCCATGCTTTGCAATGTTCATTGGCATAATATTTTTTGGCGTTTCATTGATATTATAAAGCAATAAAAGCTCTCGTAAAATTGCGTCATCCATTTTTCCGTTTGCTTGATGAATAAATATTTTTTTTATTTCATCAATTCCGATGTTGTTTTTATCCAAACATTCTTTAATTGTTTTAGGCACAAATTCAAGCGCATATTGATACAGTTTTCTGCCATTCATTTTCATAAAAATTGCATCATCATCATGCAATTCTGGATTATATGATTTTCCCATATAAAGCATATTTGCATATTCTAGTGTATCTGTTCTTGATTTATGAGCTAAAAAACCTACAGGTGTTTCACTTTTTTTTCCTTCTAAAATAATTGCACCAGCACCATCTGCATATATTAAACTATCAATATCGTGTGGATCAGAAATTCTTGATAACGTTTCACATCCAATAACCAAAACTCGTTTTGCATCTCCAGAAATTATTAAATAATTCGCTTGTATAAAAGCTTGCAACCAACCAGGACATCCAAAAACAATATCAAAAGCAATTGTATCTGGATTTTCAATCTTCAATTTATGTTTTATTCTTGTTGCCAAACTTGGCACCATATCCGATTTTCTGTTATCGTTTTTTACATCACCAAAATTGTGGGCAACTAAAATATAATCTATTGTTTCTTTATCTATCCCTGAAGAATTTAAAGCGTCTTGAGCTGCAAAAAAACCCAAATCTGAAGCTACATATTCATCTTTTACATACCTTCTTTCTTCAATATGTGTAATTTCAGAAAATTTATTTAAAATTTCTTCATTTGATTTAGGATTTAATTCGCCATATTTATTCAAGAATCTATAATTCAAAAAATCACAGTTCTTTTTTTGTTGTAACGGAATATACTTTCCACTACCAGCAATAATACTATAAATTGACTTATTACTCATAAATAAATACGCTTTACCCCCCTGATTAATTAAGTTAGTGTTCTTTTCTTAAACAAAAGTAAGGAGTGCTTTGATAATTTTATAACATTTTAAATATTATTATTAATATAATAAATTATTACATGTTTATATACTTGATTTTGAGAAAATTATTAAAATAAAATTTTCATAATGCCTATCTAATATTGGGCACATAAATATTCTGCATAAATTGATCTCGAATATCTTTCAAATCTCTTGCTATACTAGCATCAAATGATTTATTATTACTTTCTAATACAAATCCACCAATCAAACTTTCTTTGATATGAACATGAAGTTCAATTGTTTTTCCTTGTAATTGTTTATTTATATGATCAAGCATTTGATTTTTCATTGCCTCATCCATTTCATGGGCTACATATAAATTTACAATTACAATATTTTTAAACTCCTTATATTGATCAATAAATGCTTTTACAATTTCTGGCAAAAAGTATTCTCTTTTTTTTCGAATAATTAAGTCAATAAAAGCACTGCTCAATTCACCAATTCGTCCTTTTGATATTTCTTTTATTATACTAGTTTTTTTATCGCCAGTAACAATAGGGCTTTTCAGCAAATTATTAATTTCTTTATTATGATTGCAAATTTTATCTAAAAAAAGCATGTCGTTAAAAACTACATCCAATATATTTTTTTCTTTGGCTAAATCCATTACTGATTTAGCGTATCTGCCGGCTAGTCTTGGATTTTGCATCTATTTAGTTTAATTTTATTTCTGAACTTAATTGTTGAATATAACTTTGTTGAGCTCCTTTATCAGATAATTCTTTTCTCAACACTTTCTCGCTCACTTCTATTACCAAATTTCCCATTTGATTTTTCACTTCAGTTAAGGCTGCCATTTTTTCATTTTGAATTTGTTGACGAGCATCTGCAATAATATTTGCAGCTTCTGTTTTTGCCATTTCTTTTGCTTCGCCAATCATTTTATCTTTAGTTTCTTTAGCTTCTTTTACAATTAAAGCTCTTTCTTCTCTTGCTTTTGCCAATAATTGCTCATGCTCACTTTTCATATTTGCCATTTCATTTTTTACTTTTTCGGCACTTGCAATATTACTTGCAATACTTTTCTCTCTTTCATCCAAAGTTTCAAGTATTGGTTTCCATGCAAATTTTTTCAACAGAAAAAATCCAATTAAAAAAGCAACTAATGTCCAAAAAAACAGCCCAAATTCTGGTAATAATAAATCCATTTTTTTTAATTTTTATAATGTGTTTGTTTTTGAAATAAATAAAAATCCAATTTTTTTAAAATACTGCACTTGCAGCCCTATGCCTTAAGTGCAGTATTGTTTTTTTGTTTCTAGATTAAAGGAACATGGCAAGTAAGCCAACGATTACAGCAAAAAGTGCAACCCCTTCTACTAGTGCCGCTGCAAGAATCATGTTAGAGCGAAGATCGCCACTAACTTCAGGTTGGCGTGCAATGCTTTCCAAAGCGCCTTTCCCGATTTGTCCTACACCTACACCAGCACCTAGGGCAGCTAATCCTGCTCCAATTGCGCCACCTGCATTTGCTATTCCATCTAAAAGAATCATTAAGTGTGTCATATTTATTGGTTTTTGTTTATTGTTTAAAAATTTTTATTTTATTATTATTAATGGTGTTCGTCGTGTTCTTCTATTCCTTGCCCTATAAATACTGCTGTCAAATTTGCAAATATAAATGCTTGAATTGCTGCCACTAAAAGCTCCAAGAAAAACATAAATACTGTAAAGGCAACCGACACTATTGAAAATCCATATCCAGCTGCTGCATTCATCGATCCAAATATAAATATCAAGCATACTAAACTTAAAACAATTGTATGCCCTGCAAAAATATTTGCAAAAAGACGAATTGCTAAAGCCATTGGTTTTATAAAAAAGCCTAAAATTTCAATTGGAATCAAAATCATTTTTACTAAAAAAGGAACATCTGGTGGATTTATAATATGCATCCAATATGCTTTCTTTGATTTAAAAATTAATACCGTTAAAAATATTAATGCCAAAACTAATGTAACGGCTATGTTTCCTGTAAGATTAGCTCCTCCTGGCAATAAACCCAATAAATTATTAATCCAAATAAAGAAAAATAAACTTAATAGCAAGGGCATATACTTAGCATAATTTTTTCCAAGTGATGGTTTAGCAACATTGTCTCTTATAAATTCTACTACTGGCTCAATTGCATTTTGAATTCCAGTAGGCGCAGTATTGCTACCTCCTTTCTTATATTTCTTTGCAATACCTGTCATAATAAACCAAAGCAATATCAATGAAATAAACATTGAGATTACATTTTTGGTTAATGAAAAATCATATACTTTGCTGCCATCTTCGGCTTCTATTTTACCAGATTCATGATTCAGCATATAACCGTTGTGCGGTTCTGTGCCATGATGAAAAGCTGAAGACATAAATGCCGAAAAACCTTTTGTTGGACTATATAAAATAACAGGTAGTGGAATTGTCGCGTGAAAAGCATCATGGCCTTGCCCAATTGAGAAAAAATGCCAATCATGAGCATCACGAATATGACCAAAGATGATTTCTTTTACATTAATTTCTTTTTTCTCTTCATGATGTGTTTCTTCTGTCGGATTTGCAGAAGTTGAAACAGAAGATGCAATTAGCATAAAAACTGCAACTGTAAAGAATTTGAGCGTATTTTTTATCGAAAACATCATACCTTATTGAAATAAGTGGCGCAAAGGTAAGGCGCATTTTTGATACAAAAAAGAAAGATTTGAATATCTTTGAAAGAAAAAAAGAATGTGCGGCATTGCAGGATTGATTTTTAAACAAAAAAATACCTTTTCGGAACTGGTTTTGAAACAAATGTGTGCTGAAATTTCGCATAGAGGAATTGATGGCAAAGGATTTTGGATTTCTGATAATAATCAAGTTGGTTTTGGTCATCAACGTTTGTCTATTATTGATTTGACAGCAAATGGACATCAGCCCATGCATTATTTAAAAAGATACACAATTACATTTAACGGCGAAATATATAATTACATTGAACTTCGTGAAAAAATGATAAATGAAGGCTATACTTTTCATAGTCAAACCGACACTGAAGTTTTGTTGGCACTTTATGATTTTAAAAAAGAACATTTTTTAAATGATTTGGATGGCATGTTTGCGTTTGCTATTTATGATAAAGAAGAAAATGTAGTTTTTTGTGCCCGAGATCGTTTTGGTGAAAAACCTTTTTATTATTTTCATGATAATGAAAAATTTGTTTTTGCTTCTGAATTAAAATCGCTTTGGGCTGCAGATATTCCTAAAGAGAAAAACGAACAAATGTGGTTTAATTATTTAGCCTATGGCTTTCAATTTAACCCAAATGATTTGAGCGAAACCTTTTATAAAAATTGTTTTCAATTAAAACATAGTCATTTTATAACATTAAATTTAAATACGTTTTCGATTTCGCAAAAAAAGTATTACGATATTGATTACAAAAAGATTAATTCCACAATTACAGTGGATGAAGCCGAAAAAAAAATAGAAGAATTATTGTCACTTTCTGTTTCAAGAAGATTACGAAGCGATGTGGCAGTTGGAAGTAGTTTGAGTGGTGGTTTGGATAGTAGTATTTTGGTGAGTTTAATAAATAAAATTGCACCCGAAAAACAACAAAGTTTTTCTGCAGTTTTTCCTGGTTATAAAAACGATGAACGAATATATATTGATTTAGTTTTAGAAAATAAAACAATAGATGCGCATTTTTGTTCGCCTTCGGCAAATGATTTTGCAAGCTCTTTCGATAATTTTATTTTTCATCAAGAAGAGCCAGTGAGCGATGCAAGTGTTTTTGCACAATATAAAGTAATGCAATTGGCTAAAGAAAAAAACTGTACCGTTTTGCTTGATGGACAAGGAGCCGATGAGCTTTTTGCAGGATACGAAACCTATTATAATACTTTTTTAAATGAAATAAAAAACAAAAATGATTTTGCAAAGCAAAAGAAAAACATTCAACCTTTTTATACTCAAAAACCAACAATTGCCTCAAAGATTAAAGCCTCTTTGGGTAAGAATGCATTTAAGTTTCGTCTATTAAAATTACAAACTCAGCAGAAGTTGAATCCCTTTTTCGACAATTCTTTTTATAAAAAAAATTTCAATAAAAGTTTTCAAAGGCAATATCAATTCGGCACACTGAACGAACATTTATATCATGATTTTTTTTGTGGACCAATGCAACAATTACTTCGATATGCAGACAGAAATAGTATGGCACATGGACGAGAAGTGCGTTTACCTTTTTTGTTTCACGAGTTGGTAGAATTTGTATTTTCGTTACCGGCGGAAATGAAAATAGAATTGGGTTGGCGAAAATATATTTTACGTAAAAGCTTTGAATCTATTTTGCCCGAAAGCATTGCTTGGCGAAAAGATAAAATAGCCTATGATGCACCTCAAGAAGATTGGATGAGGGAAAAAATTATAGTTAAAAAAATACAAGATGAGAAGACGAACTTGATAAAATTGGGCTGGATTAGTGAAAACCAATTAAACAAAAAAGTCTATGCGGAACGGGCTCATGAATCTAATGGAAATCAGTGGCGAATGTTAAATTCTACATTTCTATTTGAAAAATAATTAAAAATCAAAATTTATTTTTTACTTTTGAGCAAATTAATTGCTCGATTTGTGATTGAAACTTTAATATCATCAAAAACAAGAATTAAATTACTGCTTAAATTTTTTTTAAACAGTGAAACGAGAGCGCATTTGCGTTCGCTTGCTGATGAATATAATGAAAGCACAAATTCTATTCGGCTTGAGCTGAACAGGCTTGAAGATGCCAAATTATTATTGAGCGAAATGCAAGGCAACAAAAAAGTATTTGGAGCAAATGTAAAGCACCCACTATTTTCAGATTTATCCAATATTATAATGAAATATGTAGGAATTGATAAAATTATTTCATCAATTGTTGAAAATTTGGGCAAGGTTCAAAAAGTTTATTTAACAGGAGATTTTGCTTTGGGCATAAATAGCGATTTGATAGAAATGATAATTGTTGGGGATATTGACAAAAAATATTTAATAGAGTTAATAAAAAAAGGAGAAAAACTAGTGAAAAAGAAATTGAAAATTCTGGTGTTTTCTCCGCAAGAATTTGAGGTGAATGATTATAGCGATAAAAAGAAATTTCTACTTTGTTGGGATAACTAACATTTTAGAGGTTTTTATTTTTTTGAAAAAACTTGGTCTGTGACTGAGGAGGCGAAGCTTTGAAAAATTATGAATGAAGAAAAAAAATGGTTTGTTGTTTATACTAAAAGTAGATGTGAAAAAAAAGTAGTTGAAAATTTAACAAAAGCAGGAATAGAAAATTATTTACCATTAAGAAAAGAAATTGTTCAGTGGAGCGATCGAAAAAAAGTAGTTGAAAAAATTATCATTCCATCTTATGTTTTTGTAAAAATAAAAGAAAATGAATATCGTGATGTTCGAATGATAAATGGAGTTGTAAATTTTGTATATTGGAATAAAAAGCCTGCAATTCTAAAAAGTAACGAGATTAGAAATTTAAAACTATTTATTGAGAACGAAGGAAAATTAATAATTGAAAATTATAATACTTATTTAGGAAATATTGTAATTATAAATGAAGGTATTTTTAGTGGTTATCTAGCTGAAATTACTCAAATTAAACAAAATAAAATAGTGCTAGTATTAACTTCGCTAAAAATTAAATTAACTATAAAGAAAAAATAATTTTACAAAAATCAATTTATCTTTGCAAAAAAAAAGAACCATAATAAAATGAGTTTAAACAACAAATCAATATTAATAACAGGCGGAACCGGTTCTTTAGGCAAGGAATTGACAAAAACTATTTTGGAAAAATGGCCTGACGTAAAACGATTAGTAATTTATTCTCGTGATGAACAAAAGCAATTTCAAATGGCTCAAGAGTTTCCAGATACAAAGTATCCAGCTATTCGCTATTTTATAGGTGATGTTAGAGATTTGGAGCGATTAAAAAGAGCATTCAATGGTATAGATTATATTATTCATGCAGCAGCAATGAAGCATGTTCATATTGCAGAATACAATCCAGATGAATGTGTGAAAACTAATATTGGAGGAGCTGACAATGTTATTAAAGCTGCTTTATCTTCAAGTGTAACTAAGGTTGTAGCTCTTTCAACTGATAAAGCTTGTGCTCCAATTAACTTATATGGTGCCACTAAATTAACTTCTGATAAATTATTTATAGCCGCAAATAACATTCGTGGCAAACAAGATGTCAAATTTTCTGTTGTTCGTTACGGAAATGTGATGGGATCAAATGGTTCTGTAATTCCATTTTTTATGAATAAAAGAAGTGAGGGCGTTTTGCCAATTACCGATCCAAATATGACTCGTTTCAATATTTCACTTCAAGGTGGTGTTGATATGGTTTTACATGCTTTAGATCAAGCTTGGGGTGGTGAATTATATGTTCCAAAAATTCCTTCATATAAAATTTTAGATGTGGCTCAAGCAATTGGTCCTGACTGTGAACATAAAATTGTAGGTATTCGTCCAGGAGAAAAAGTTCACGAAGAAATGATTACAGCTTCTGATTCTTTTACAACTTATGATTTGGGTAAATATTTTGTGATCTTGCCACAAACAACCAATTGGAATCTTGATGAATTTATTAAAAATTTCAATGCAAAATTAGTTCCACAAGGATTCAATTACACTTCTGGTGATAACACCGAATGGGAAACTGTTGATTCTTTAAGAACCTTGATTAAAGAGCATTTATACCCAGATTTTACAGTATAAAATTTATGATACCATACGGAAAACAAAACATTACCGAAGAAGATATTCAAGCAGTAAGCAAAGCACTTAAAGGTGATTTTCTTACGCAAGGACCAACTATATTAGAATTTGAAAAAGCTTTTGCGGATTATATCGGTTGCAAATATGCAGTAGCAGTTTCAAACGGAACAGCAGCTTTGCATTTATCCACTTTAGCTCTTGGTGTTTCAAAAGGACAAAAAGTAATAACAACTCCAATCACTTTTGCAGCTTCTGCCAATTGTGTAAGATATTGCGATGGAGAAGTGGTATTTTCAGATATCGATTCTGAAACCTATTTGTTAGATGTTGCAAAAGTTGAAGCATTGTTAAAAGCTGCTCCAAAAGGAACATATCAAGGAATTATTCCTGTAGATTTTGCAGGTAATGCTGTAAATCTAGAAGCATTTAGAAAACTAGCTGATGAGTACGGTTTATGGATAATTGAAGATGCTTGTCACGCTCCAGGTGGTAATTTTATTGATTCAAAAGGACAAAAACAAAATTGTGGTAACGGAAATTTTGCAGATTTAGCAATTTTTTCTTTTCATCCTGTAAAACACATTGCCACTGGCGAAGGCGGAATGATTACTACAAACGATGAATCATTATACAAAAAGTTATTAGAACTAAGAACGCACGGAATTACTAGAGATGTTAATGTTTTTAAAAATTCAAATAATTTTGCAACAGGACAACCAGCTTTAGAGAATGATAATTTCCCGGGTTGGTATATGGAAATGCAGACACTTGGTTACAATTATCGTTTTACTGATTTTCAAGCAGCTTTAGGAAATAGTCAATTATCAAGAGCCAATCAAGGTTTAGAAAGAAGAAAAGAAATAGCTAAAAACTATGAAAATGCTTTTAAAAACAAAGATTTCATAAAAGGGCAATCTGGTTTTGTTGATGGTCACGCTTATCATTTATATATAATTGAAGTTGAAAATCGTGTTGGACTTTATAACTATTTAAGAGAACATAAAATCTTTGCTCAAATACATTATATTCCTTGTCATTTAATGCCATACTATAGAGAGTTAGGCTGGAACGAAGGCGATATGCCAAATGCTGAAATGTATTATAAACATTGTATTAGTTTGCCAATGTATCCAACTTTATTAAGAAATGAACAAGAATTCGTTATTGAGCAAATAAATCAGTTTTACAATAAATAGTTATAAAAAAGTAAAAGAACACCTTTAAATTATGAATTATATAAATTTAGATAGACCCTTTTTAGTTGCTGATAAAATTTATTTACGACCGATAGACATAGACGATGTAAATGAATTGTATTTAAATTGGATTAATGATGGTGCCGTTATAGACAATTTAGCAACAGTTTTTCCAACATCTAAAGAAGATTTAGAAAATTTCGTCAAGTCAATATTAAAAAATCCAAATTTTGTGTTTTTTGCAATTGTAGTGAAAGACTCTAATAAACATATCGGTAATGTGAAATTAGGTCCAATTGACTGGATTTCCCGAACAACAAATTATGGATTGATGTTAGGAGATAAATCTTCTTGGGGCAAAGGGTATGCCCAGGAAGCTTTTTCATTAATATTAAAATTTGCTTTCGATAAATTGAACTTACATAAAGTATGGGATATGGCAGTTGTGACAAATATTGCTTCAATAAAGGCTAATGAAAAAGTAGGATTCAAAATAGAAGCTGAGTTAGAGAAGCATGTTTATAAAAATGGGAAATACCACAATGTAGCAGTTTTAGCTTTGTTAGCCGAAAATTATTATAAAAACAAAGAGAATGACTCTCAGTAGATAATTGACATTAAATGCTAATACTACATTAATAATGAAGGATAAATTAATCTTAGGTACAGTTCAAATGGGGCTAAATTATGGGATTAACAATAATTCCGGAAAAATATCTTTTGAAAATAGTTGTGCAATATTATTAAAAGCTTTTGAATTAGGAATTGAGACTCTAGATACAGCCGAAGCTTACGGTGATGCTCATAAAATTATTGGTGATTTTCATAAATTAAATCCGATTAAGAAATTTAAAATTATTACTAAAATACCTCATGGTTTTAATTTAGACAATATTGAAATTAAAGTTGAACAATATTTAAAAGATTTAGAAATTGAAACTATTGATGTTCTAATGTTTCATTCGTATGAAACATATCTTGAAAACAATAAAAACATTGATAAGTTTGAAAGATTAATTAATAAAGGATTTATTAAAAGCATTGGTGTTTCAGTATATACAAATGAACAAATAGAATCATTATTAGCAGATAAAATTATAACAGTAGTTCAATTGCCCTTTAATATGTTAGATAATATAAATAAAAGAGGAAAAATAATTGAAAAATTGAAATTATCAGGAAAAGAGGTTCATACAAGATCTGCTTTTTTACAAGGTTTGTTTTTTAAAGAAACTAACGATTTAAGCAGTTTTTTTTATCCACTAAAAGTAGATTTAGAAAAACTAAAAAAACTTTCTGAGAAATATAATGTTTCAATTTCTAAAATGGCATTAGCTTATAGTTTAAACCAAAACAATATTGACCAAGTGTTAATTGGTATTGATTCAAAAAAACAATTAGAAGATAATTTTTTAGCATTTCAATATCAATTAGATGCGAAACTTATATCTGAAATAAACACAATCAATATAGTGAACAACGAACTTTTAAATCCAGCATTATGGAAGTAAAAACAATTCTGATAACACAAGCACGTTTTGGTAGTTCAAGGCTACCAGGAAAAGTTCTTAAAGAAATTAATAACAAAGCCCTATTAGAAATCCATTTAGAACGATTAAAAAAATGTAAAAATGTTGCTGAAATAATAGTTGCAACTACAGATAATCTTCAAGACGAAATTATCTATAACAAAGCAATTCAATGGGGATTTCTATCTTTTAGAGGTTCAGAAGATGATGTTTTAGATCGTTTTTGTCAAGCTGTAAAGCACAAAAACCCTGATTGGGTTGTAAGAGTTACTTCTGATTGTCCACTTATTGATCCTGAATTAGTTGACAAAATAATTTCATTCGCACAAGAAAAAAATGTAGATTATTGTTCCAATGTATTGATAGAAAATTATCCAGACGGACAAGACATTGAAGTGTTTAAGTTTTCAGCATTACAATATGCCTGGGAAAATGCAAAATTGTTATCCGATAGAGAACACGTTACATTATATATAAGAAATAATTCCGATTTCAAAGGAGGAGATAAGTTTACAGCAGTTAATTTTCCTTGTTCTTTTGATTATTCTAAAATTAGAATGACAGTAGATGAATCAAAAGATTTTGACCTTATTGAAATTTTAGTAAATGAATTAGGAATTGAAAAATCATGGTTAGAATATACAAACTATATAATAGACAATAATTTAGGATCTATAAATCAATATATTATTAGAAACCAAGGACTTTTAAATTCATTAAAAAACGACAACTAATGGGAAAAGGACAAGAATTATATAAAAAAGCAAAAACATTAATTCCTGGCGGAACAATGTTATTATCTAAAAGACCAGAAATGTTTTTACCCGAACATTGGCCCTCGTATTTTTCAAAAGCTAAAGGCTGTAACGTTTGGGATTTAGACGGCAAAGAATTATTGGATATGTGCATAATGGGTATAGGTACAAACACTTTAGGATATGGAAACGATGAAGTTGATGCAGCCGTTATGGAAACCGTTAAAAATGGAAACATGAGCACATTAAACTGTCCCGAGGAAGTATACTTAGCCGAGAAACTTATAGAACTAAATCCGTGGGGCGATATGGTTCGTTTAGCTCGAAGTGGAGGAGAAGCGAATTCAATAGCAATTAGAATTGCTCGAGCCGCCTCTGGAAAAGATAAAGTTGCAATCTGTGGTTATCATGGTTGGCATGATTGGTATTTATCTGCAAATCATAATGCTGGCGATGACTTATCAAGTCATTTACTTCCAGGGTTAAGCCCAAATGGAGTTCCTAAAAGTTTAAAAGACACTGTTCTACCATTTCATTATAACAACTATGAAGAACTAGAGTACTTGATAGAAAACAATGATGTTGGTGTAATTAAAATGGAAGTGGTTAGAAATTTTGGTCCAGAAGATAATTTTTTACAAAAAGTAAGAGATTTAGCCACGGCTAAAAATATAGTTTTAATTTTTGATGAGTGCACATCTGGATTCAGAGAAACATTTGGAGGAATATATAAAAAATATGGTGTGGAACCAGACATGGCAATGTTTGGCAAAACCATAGGCAATGGTTATGCTTTGACTGCAGTTGTAGGAAAAAAATCTGTAATGGAAGCCGCACAAAGCACTTTCATTAGTAGCACTTTTTGGACTGAAAGAATAGGACCTACAGCAGCATTAGCAACTTTAAAAGTAATGGAGCAAACTAAATCTTGGGAATACATTACTGCCATTGGAAACGACATGAGAAATGGTTGGGAAAAATTAGCTAATTCACATAATTTAGAAATTAATATCTCGGGAATTCCGTCATTAAGCACTTATGGTTTTAAATCTCCAAATGCTTTGGCCTATAAAACACTTATAGCACAAGAAATGCTGAAAAAAGGCTTTTTAGCAAGCACTAATTTTTATGCTTCTACTGCACATAATCAAAACCATTTAGAGCAATATTTTAATGAATTAGATCATGTTTATGGACTAATTAGCGAATGTGAAAAAGGAAATAAAAAAATTGAAGATTTACTAGAAGGTCCTGTTTGTCATGGAGGTTTTTCAAGACTAAATTGATCTATGAGAAAATATAAATGTTTAGCATCTTCTAAATTTATTTCAAATGAATTTCATCTCGAATCCATAAGAGATGAGGATAAATTTGAAATTATAACTATTAGAAACGAACAAATTTATCATTTGCGTCAGGCAAAACCATTAACTTTAGAAGATCAAGAAATTTACTTTTCAAATGTTGTTTCTAAATTATTTGAACAAGATTTTCCTAATCAATTGCTATTTTCATTTTTTTATAAAAACGAATTTATCGGTTATGGCGGATTAGTTCATATTAATTGGATTGATAAAAATGCTGAAATATCATTTGTAATGAAAACCAAATTAGAGGAAGATTTTTTCTCTTTTTATTGGTCAAATTATTTGGAATTGATAGAAAAAGTAGCTTTCGAAGAAATGAAATTTCATAAAATCTTCACTTATGCTTTCGATTTGCGTCCACATTTATACGAAATGCTTTTTGATTGTAATTACAAAGAAGATGCAAGATTAAAAGAACATTGTTTTTTTGATAATAAATACATTGATGTGGTGATTCACTCAAAAATTAATAATCAAATTAAATTCAGAAAACCAACTTTAAACGATGCACAATTGTATTTTGAATGGGCAAATGACGAATCAGTTAGAAGCAATTCTTACAGCACAAGTAAAATCGATTTTGAAACCCATGTAAATTGGTTTTCTTCTAAATTAAAGGATGAAAACTGTTTTATGTATCTTTTTCAAAATGAAGCAAACGAATTTATTGGTCAAGTTAGAATCCAAAAACAAGATGATTTTTCTTCAATAATTGGCGTTTCTATTGATTCTGATCACAGAGGAAAAGGATATGCAAATAAAATTATAGAAATTGCTTCAAATGATTTTTTAAGCAAAAATGATAAGAATACAATTGATGCTTACATAAAAGAAGAAAATATCGCCTCAGCCAAAGGTTTTGAAAAGGCAGGCTTTATTTTAAAAGAAATGACGAATTATGAAAACTTAAAAAGTTTTCATTATACAAAAAATGCAAAATGAAAATAGATAATTATATAATAGATTCTCAATCGCCAGTTTTTATAATTGCTGAACTTTCTGCTAATCATAACGGTAGTTTAGAAACAGCAATTGAAACTATAAAAGCGGCAAAAAGAGCAGGAGCAGATGCCATTAAGTTTCAAACTTATACAGCAGATACTTTGACTTTAGATGTCAAAAATGATGATTTTAAAATCAAAGGAGGAACGCTTTGGGACGACAAATATTTATATGATTTATACAAAGAAGCTTACACGCCTTGGGATTGGCACCAACAACTTTTTGATGTTGCTAAAGAAGAAGGTTTAGTATGTTTTTCTTCTCCATTTGATAAAACTGCTGTCGATTTTCTTGAGAAATTAAATGTTCCAGCCTACAAAATAGCCTCTTTTGAAATTACAGATATTCCTTTAATCGAATATGTAGCTTCCAAAGGAAAACCAGTTATTATATCAACAGGAATTGCAGAAATTGAAGATATTGAATTAGCTCTGGATGCATGCAAAAGAATGGGGAATTCTGATATTGCATTACTAAAATGTACTTCAAGTTATCCAGCTCCAATTGAAGAAGCGAATATGATTATGATTGCAGATTTAACAAAAAAATTCAATGTAATTTCAGGACTTTCCGATCATACCATGGGAAGTACAGTGCCAATTGTTGCAACAGTTTTAGGTGCAAAAATCATTGAAAAACATTTCATAATAGATAGAAATATTGGTGGACCAGATGCCGATTTTTCAATGGATGAAATAGAATTCACAGCCATGGTAAAAACTGTTCGCGAAGCAGAAAAAGCCATTGGAGTAGTAGATTATAATTTGACTCTGAAACAAAAAAAAGGAAAAGATTTTTCTCGTTCACTTTATGTTTCTAATGATATTAAAAAGGACGATGTTTTTACAGAAGATAATTTTCGTTCAGTTCGTCCAGGTTTTGGTTTACATCCAAAATATTATTCACAGTTATTAGGAACTAAAGCCAAAAAAGATTACAATAAAGGAGACAGATTAGAATAAAAAATGATTTATCTTGTAAGGTCTGCTTCAAAAAATAAATAAGAATGAAACTAAAAGTAAAATCGTTTTTGTATAAACTATTTGAATTTTTATTTTCTTTTCCAGAAAAATTAAAATATAGTTTAATAAAAGAAAAATATAATTTACCTAAAGACTTTAAGTTTAATGGAAAAGAAATTGTATTTTATGGAGATGGAAAAATTCAAATTGGATCTAAATCTTATATTGGTTCATATAGCACAGTGTATGTTGACAAAGATTGCAAAGTTGAAATTGGAAATAATTGCAACATTAGTCATAATGTAAGAATTTATACTCTATCAAACAATCCAGATGTAGATTTTAATGTTAAGCCGATTGCTAATAAAAAAGGAAATGTAATAATAGGAAATGCTGTGTGGATAGGAGCAAACGTTTTTATAAATCCTGGAATTACAATTGGCGAAAATGCAATTGTTGGAGCCAATAGTGTAGTTACAAAAAACATTGAACCTATGGCAATCTATGGCGGTGTTCCCGCAAAATTTATTCGATATAAAAAAATTAACGAATGATAAAAAAAATTTTTAGTCATAGTTTAATTTATGGAATTGCGCCCCAAATTCCTCGCTTAGCTTTTTTTTTAATCCTTCCTTTTATAATGCCTTTTCTTACCAAAAATGATTTTGGAGTATTTGGAATTGTAACCGCTTATACTTTGGCTTTAAATTCTATAAAGGAATTAGGATTAAGAGTTGTTTTTAGCAACACATTAATTAAATAGAAATCATCATATTCAAATATAAAAAGTTAG
>JAGNRR010000079.1 GCA_017988595.1 Chitinophagaceae bacterium | reverse complement strand
ACACAATTTAGGTGTAAGCAATACCACAAGAGCCGCTGTGGCATCGTGGGCAAAAACGTTGGCAAATGAAGTAGCACCATTTGGCATTACGGTAAATAATATTTTGCCAGGAGCCACTTCCACTTTACGTTTAGCTACAATTATAGAAAACAAAGCCTCGAAAATGAATAAAGAGCAAGCAGATATTTCGCAAGAAATGATGCACGAAATTCCGATGAAACGATTTGGCGAAGCCGAAGAAATAGCCGCACTGGCAGCATTTTTGGCTAGTCCTGCGGCAAGTTATATTACAGGTCAAAGTATTTGTGTGGATGGTGGACGAACTGGAAGTATTTAATATTTAAATAAAAAGATGAACTACGAAATAAAAAATTTTATCGATGGGGAGTTTATAAATCCTATATCAACTACTTTTTTTGATTTAATAAATCCTGCAACAGCAGAAGTGATTGGAAAAATTCCTAATAGCGAAAAAGCAGATGTGGACTTGGCTGTGGAAGCTGCCGAAAAAGCATTTCCACTTTGGAGTAAAACAAGTTTGGAAGAACGATTTAAAATTTTAAATAAAATTGCCGAAGGCATTGATAAAAATTTAGATGAATTGGCGTTGGCAGAAACCAATAATAATGGAAAACCGCTTTGGCTTTCAAAAGCGGTGGATATTCCCAGAGCATCGAGCAATTTTAGATTTTTTGCAACTGCAATTATGCATTTTGCTGCTGAAAGTCATGCTATGGAAGACAAGGCAATAAATTTTACGTTACGTAATCCTGTTGGTATTGTGGGGTGTATTTCGCCGTGGAATTTGCCTTTATATTTATTTACTTGGAAAATTGCGCCAGCTTTAGCTGCAGGAAATTGTGTATTGGCAAAACCTAGCGAAGTAACACCATTGACCGCTTTTTTATTAGCAAAAATTTGTAAAGAAGCAGGTTTGCCAAATGGCGTATTGAATATTTTACACGGCGATGGAAAAAATTGCGGCAGCGAAATGGTAAGTCATCCAAAAGTAAAAGCAATATCATTTACAGGAAGCACAAAAGCTGGAGAAAATATAGCAAGTATTGCTGCGCCAAAATTTAAAAAAATAAGTTTAGAGCTTGGCGGAAAAAACCCAAATATTATTTTTGCAGATTGCAATTGGGAAAAAATGATGAAGACAACCTTGCAATCTTCGTTTGCTAATCAAGGACAAATTTGTTTGTGTGGCAGTAGAATATTAATCGAAAAAAGCATTTACGAAAAATTTAAAACAGATTTTATTTCACGAGCTTCAAAATTAAAAGTTGGCGATCCGCTAGACGAAAACTCAAGACAAGGAGCAATTGTAAGCAAAGTACATTTTGATAAAATAGTTTCATGTGTAGAAAAAGCAACAGCCGAAGGCGGAAAAATATTACTTGGTGGAAATAAAATATCGCCTGAAGGTCGTTGTCAAAATGGTTACTTTTTTGAACCAACCATTATTGAAAATCTTGGACCAAACTGCGAAACCAATCAAGAAGAAATTTTTGGACCGGTGGTTACGTTACAATCATTTGAAAATGAAGAAGAAGCATTGGCATTGGCAAATGCAAGTAATTATGGTTTGGCGGCAACAGTTTGGACACAAGATATTTCGAAAGCAAATAAAATGGCAATGGAAATTCAAAGTGGAATTGTGTGGGTGAATTGTTGGCTTCGCAGAGATTTAAGAACTCCATTTGGCGGCATAAAAAATAGTGGCGTAGGCAGAGAAGGCGGCTGGGAAGCCTTGCGGTTTTTTACTGAAGCAAAAAATGTGTGCATAGAGATTTAGATACAAAAACAAAATAAACTTTGGAAGTTTAAAAAGTTTCCATAGTTTTGCATGGTGAATTCAACATCTCAACACATTATTGTAAATGCCGAAAAGCTGTTTAAACAATTTGGGTTTAAGCATGTAACGATGGATATTATTGCTGCGGAGTGTGGAATTTCTAAAAAAACGCTGTACGAAAATTTTGATAATAAAGAAAAGTTGGTTGTTGAAACGATGACTTTTTTGTTGAAACATAATGAAGAAAGTAGCAATCTAATTATTGAAAACTCTAAAAATGCTATTGAGCAAATGATAGGCATTTTACATTTGATGGAAAAAATGAATCGTGGCATGAATCCAGTTTGTATTTTGGAGATGCAAAAATACTTCAGACAAGCCTATCATGTTTTTGAAGAATATAAAGAGAATAAAGTGTGTTGCTGGATAAAAGAAAATTTAAAATTGGGCGTTGAACAAGAACTTTATCGTGATGATTTTGATATAGATTTAATGACTAGATTTAGATTGGAATCGTCATTTATATTATTTAAAACAAATTTAATAACTAACACAAATATTGATTTTGTAAAAGCAAATACTCAAATTTTTTCAAATTTTATGTATGGCATAGCTACGATAAAAGGACATAAACTAATTTCAAAATTTTTAAAAAATGATGAACAGAACTAAACAGGGACTATTAATATTAAGTTTTTTAGGCATTTCGAGCAATTTTTTATTTGCTCAACAAAGTGCAATTAATTATTCATTGGCAGAGTGTATATCATTCGCTAAAGAAAATAGCCAACGATTGAAAAATGTTCGACTAGATGAACAATTGCAACTAGAAAAAAATAATGAAATAATTGGAATTGCTCGCCCGCAAGTGAAAGCTACTGCACAATTTCAATATTTATTTGTGTTGCCCACTCAACGTGCTGATGCAAATGCTTTTAATTTTTCTAACAGTTTGTCTTTTTTTAAAATAGATACACCAGCTTTTATTGCCTATCAGCAATTGCCAAAAGAAAAATATACAGAATTGCAATTTGGATTGCCACTTAATGTTTCTGCAGGTATTCAAGCTTCACAAATATTATTTGATGCTGGTGTATTAGTAGCATTAAAGGCCAGACAAAGTTTAGAAGAATTATCGGTATTGAATACTAAAAGAACAGAAGAGGAATTGCATGTAAATATTTCAAAAGCATATTACAACTGTATTATTGCCGAAAAAAGAGTGTCGCTTTTAAATGAAAATATTAAACTATTATCTAGCATAGAAAATACAACAAGCAAATTATACAAAGAAGGATTTGCCGAAAGAATTGATGTTGATCGTTTAAATGTGCAATTAAATAATTTAAAAATTGAAAAGCAAAAAATTGAAAATTTAATTTCGCTGAGCTATCAAGTATTAAAATTTCAAATGGGTATGCCTTTGGATAGAAATTTAAGTCTAGTTGATAATTTAAGTATCGAAGAAGTAAAAAATGGATTGGAATTAGATGAAGTTATCAATTATAATAACAGAATTGAAATGTCTTTATTGCAAACTGCAAAAAAATTAAATGGTTATGAATTGGAACGTCAGAATAAAAGTTATTTGCCAACAATTGTAGCTGCAGTTTCTGGTCAATATGCCACACAAACTATTGGATTTAAAGAATTGTTTACCTTGCCTTATTTTCCTACTGGAGCATTTGTGATTTCTGCCAGTGTTCCAATTTATGATGGCAATGCAAGAAAAGCAAAAGTAAAACAAGCAAAGATAGCCTTGATGAAAAATGAAAATGATATGGAGGCATTGAAGCAAGCCATAGATTTTGAAAATAGTAATGCAAGAACACAATTAAAAAATAGTTTGATTTCTTTAGAAAATCAAAAAAGCAATATTGAGCTTGCCGAAAAAGTATATAAAGTGGCTCAGGCAAAATATAAAGAGGGTGTGGGTAGTAATATTGAAATTATTCAAGCAGAAACTGCATTAAAGGATGCACAAACTAATTATTTTAATTCATTATACGAAACCATTATTTCAAAAATTGATTTTCAAAAATCATTAGGACAATACAAATAATATTTAAATTAAATACAGAAAAATCAACATGAAAAGTATCATTCAAAAAACAATTCTAGTAGCAAGTGTTTCTTTATTTTTATTTTCTTGCGGTAGTAAAGATGAAAAATCAAAAAGCAAAGCTGAGCTTGCAAAATTAAAACAAGAACAAAAGGATTTGCAAACAAAAATTGCTGACTTAGAAAAACTAAACAACACAGGAAAAGACAGTGTAAAAAAAGTAGCAGTTCGAATTTCATTAATGGAACCATCTGTTTTCAATACATACATTACTGTTCCAGGAAAAGTAGATTTAGATGAGGTGGTAAATGCCATTCCAGAAACACCAGGTATAATCAGTTCTATCCGTGTAAAACCTGGTCAATATGTGAAAAAAGGACAAGTTGTGGCAACATTGCGCAGCGAAACCATTGACAGAGGAATTTCGCAATTGGATCAATCGATTGCTTTTGCAAAAACAATGTATGACAAACAAAAAAGATTATGGGCTCAAGAAATTGGAACAGAAATACAGTTGCTTTCTGCAAAAAATCAATATGAATCGTTGTTAAAACAAAAGCAAACAACGTTGAGTAGTAAAAGTTCGTTCAATGTGTATTCGCCAATTAGTGGTGTTGTTGACGCCGTTGATGCTGCAGTTGGACAATCGTATGCAAACCCTATGGGTGCACCTTTGATAAGAATAATTAATACAAGTAAATTAAAAATAAGAACCGAAATTTCGGAAAATTATGTAAGTAATGTAAAAGCAGGAAGTAATGTTTTAGTTGTTTTTCCAAGTGGAGTAGATACGTTGGTAACAAAAATTAATTATGTAGAAAAAGTGGTAAATAATGTAACTCGTTCTTATGCTGCTTATATTCCATTGCCAAATAATCCTAAATATTTACCCAATATGGCGGTGAGTGTAAAAATTGCTACCTATCAAAATGCTCGAGCTTTTGTATTGCCACAGCGTGTTATTCAAAAAACAGATAATGGAAATTTTGTATTTGTTGTAGATGAAAAAATGAAAGCAAAATTAAAACCAGTTCAATTAGGAATGACTTATGAAGGAAATGTGGAAGTTTTAAGTGGGTTAAATCTAAGCGAAAGTGTTATTACAACTGGATTTGAAGAATTGAATGAAGGTGATGCTTTGATGATTGCAGAATAAATAAACAACTAAAAAGATAAAAAGAAATGAAATTTAATCCATCTCGCTGGCCCATAAATAACAGGACTAGTATTTACATTTTAACAATTATCATCACTTTTGTTGGTTTCTTAAGTTATTTAAACTTACCAAAAGAAAAATTTCCAGAAGTAAAATTTCCGCAAATTATTGTTCAAACTATTAATCCTGGAACGTCTCCAGAGAATATGGAGAACTTGGTGTCCAAGCCAATAGAAAAACAATTGAAAAATATTAGTGGAATAAAAAAAGTTACTAGTAATTCGTTTCAAGATTTCTCAGTAGTAATAGCAGAATTTAATACTGATGTAAAAGTAGAAAAAGCAAAACAAGATGTAAAAGATGGTGTAGATAAAGCAAAAGCAGATCCAAATGGATTGCCAAAAAATTTACCACAAGAACCCGAAGTAAAAGATATTGATGTGTCAGAATTTCCGATACGATTTGTAAATATTTATGGCAACATGGATGTCAATCGTTTGGAAAAATATGCAGATAAAATTAAAGACAAAATTGAAAGCTTAAAGGAAATAAAACGAGTAGATAAAGTAGGAGGTTTGGATAGAGAAATTCAAATCAATGTAGATTTATTTAAAATGCAAGCTGCACAAATTTCGTTTAGAGATATTCAAGGTGCAGTGGCTTATGAAAATGTGGAAGCAACACCTGGTATTGTAAAAGTGGATGGTGAGCAACGAATTATAAGTTTAAAAAAAGTTTTTAAATCGGCAGAAGAAATTGGTAATATAATTATCAAAACACCAATGGGAGGAAGCATTGAACTAAAAGAAATAGCTGATGTAAAAGATACTTATAAAGAACAAGAAAGCTTTGCTCGATTAAATAAAAAAAATGTAATCACACTTAATATTATTAAAGCAAGTGGAAAAAATTTGATTGAAGCATCGGATAAGATTGATGGCATTATTGCTGAAATGAAAAAAAATGATTTGCCAAAAGATTTAAATGTAATTGTAACTGGCGACCAATCGGATAAAACAAGAACTACTCTTCATGATTTGATAAACACCATCATTATTGGATTTATATTAGTAACTTTTATTTTGATGTTTTTTATGGGAACAACAAATGCCATTTTTGTGGCGATGTCTGTACCGCTTTCATGTGCTATTGCCTTTATGGTTTTTCCAGGTATTGGGTTTACTTTAAACATGATAGTATTATTTTCATTTTTATTAGCACTAGGAATAGTTGTTGATGATGCCATTGTAGTTGTTGAAAATTCACATCGTATTTTCCATGAAGAAAAGATACCGATTAAAGATGCTGTGGACAAAGCCACCCAAGAAGTTTTTCTTCCGGTACTTTCAGGTACAATAACTACACTTTTACCTTTTATTCCATTAGCATTTTGGAAAGGTGTAATTGGTAGTTTTATGTTTTATTTGCCCATTACATTAATTATTACACTGCTGGCATCTTTATTAGTTGCTTATATTATAAATCCTGTTTTTGCTGTAGATTTCATGAAAGATAATGAATACGATGGCAAGTCAAAAATAAGATGGACAAAAGGTACAAGCATAACAGGAATAGGTTTTGCGGTTGTAGCATTGATTTCTTACCTCACAGGAAATTTTGGTTTTGGAAATTTTGTGGTCGTGATGTTTTTACTTTTCTTACTAAATAAATTTGTTTTAGTAAAATGGATACATACATTTCAAACTCGTATTTGGCCCAAAGTGGTTAGAGGATATTTAAGAATATTAAATTGGGCTTTAGAGCATAGAGGCATTTCGTTGGGAGCAGTTGTTGCAATGTTTGTGTTGTCTATTTTATTATTGAATATTTTTCCTCGAAAAACGGTTTTTTTTCCAGCGAGTGAACCCAATTTTGCCTACATTTATTTGACCATGCCCGAGGGTACTGATCAAGAAAAAACAAATGAGGTTTTAAAAGAAATAGAAACAAAAGTATATGCTACTTTAAACATTATTCCCGAAAAAAATCAATTTAATCCAATGGTGAGTTCTGTAATCTCCAATGTAAAAGTTGGTGCTACTGATCAACAATCTGGAGAAATAGGCGATTATCCAAATCGTGGAAAAATTACAGTGGCATTTGTAAAATTTGAAGAACGACACGGTAAAAGCTCATTGGCATTGCTTGAAAAAATAAGAGAAAATGTAAAAAATGTACCAGGTACAAAAATTACTGTAGATCAAGAAAGTGGTGGACCGCCAACGGCAAAACCAATTTTGATAGAATTGACTGGCGAGAATTTGGACTCAATAATTAGTGCATCTAAACAAGTAAAAAAATATTTAGATAATAAACAAATTGGAGGTGTAGAGGAATTGAAAAGTGATTTCCAGGCAAATAAACCTGAAATAATTTTTGATTTATCAAGAGCAAAATTGAATGTGGAAAGTATAAGCACTGGTCAAGTTGCTGGCGATTTGCGTACTGCAATATTTGGTTCTGAAATTTCTAGATTTAAAGACGATAATGATGATTATCCCATAACATTGAGATTGAAAAAAGAACAACGAAATAATATTGATATTGTAAAAAATATGAATGTTACATACAGAGATATGAGTATGGGTGGGGCAATTAGACAAGTTCCGATAGGAAATTTTGTAGATTTAAAATATCAAAATACTTATGGTGGAATTAAACGAAAAGATGAAAAAAGAATTATTTCATTGTCTTCAAATGTTTTAAGTGAGTTTAATGCAAATGAAGTTGTAGCTGAAGTACAAGACGCATTAAATTCATTTAATGCACCAGCTGGAGTAAATATTAAAATGGGTGGAGAGCAAGAAGAACAAAAAGAAACAGGAATCTTTCTAGGTAGTGCATTGGGTATTTCTATGGTTTTAATATTTTTAGTTTTGATAACGCTTTTCAATTCTTTTAGTAGAACAGTTATTATTATGAGCGAAATTTTGTTGAGTGTAACAGGTGTTTTTCTTGGAGTAGTAATTTTCAATATGCAATTTGTAATTGTAATGACAGGAATAGGCATTGTAGCACTTGCCGGAATTGTGGTGAGAAATGGAATATTATTAATTGAGTTTGCTGATATAAAACTGGCTGAAGGCTACTCGCCAAAAGAAGCGATGATGGAAGCTGGAAAAACCAGAATGACTCCAGTTGTATTAACTGCTGCAGCAACAATGCTTGGGTTGGTGCCTTTGGCTGTTGGGTTAAATATGGACTTTGCTTTATTATTTCAAACTGGAAATCCAAATATTTTTATTGGAGGAGATAGTGTAGCATTTTGGGGACCACTTTCTTGGACTATGATTTTTGGTTTAGGTTTTGCTACTTTAATAACATTAATTATTGTTCCAGTTATGATGTTGATGGCATTAAACAGAAAAGAAAAAGTGTTGAAATTTATAAAGAAATAATTTTATTTTAAAAGTTCAATTTCAAAAAGTTGGATGCATTTGTCCAATTAAAGGGAGATAAATAAATATTAAAACTTTAAATACGTTTGTTTTAATTAAGCATTATTATCTTTA
>JAGNRR010000078.1 GCA_017988595.1 Chitinophagaceae bacterium | reverse complement strand
TGATGAAGCAAATAGGGTAGGTGCTGCAAATATGAGCAACAAGCCAATAATAATAAATAGCATGTTAGTATTTTAAAAATTAAAAGTAATTCTTTAAATTGAAATAGGATGAAAAAATAGATAAATCAAAAAAACCATTTGAAATTTCAAATGGTTTTTTATCTAGTAGTGTTTAATATTTTGTATTAAGATTTGAAGTGAGCAAAAGCTTTATTTGCTTCAGCCATACGATGTGTATCTTCTTTTTTCTTAATTGCAGAACCTTCATTTTTTGAAGCAGCTACAATTTCGTTAGCTAATTTATCAGCCATTGTTCTTCCGTTTCTTTCTCTTGAATAACGAATAAGCCATTTGATAGCCAATGACGTTTTTCTATCTTGTCTTACCTCAGTTGGAATTTGAAAAGTTGCTCCACCAATTCTGCGGCTTCTAACTTCAACAGCAGGAGTAACATTATTTAAGGCAGTTTTCCAAACTTCGTATCCATCTTCACTTGTAGATTTTGAAACTTTATCTACGGCATCATAAAATATTTTTTGAGCAGTACTTTTTTTACCATCCCACATAATACAATTGATAAAACGGGTTACCAATTTATCATTGTATTTTGAATCTGGTGCTAAAGGTATTTTTTTTGCGGCTTGCTTTCTCATTTTTTGTTATATAAAAATTGGATTATTTAAAATTATTTTTTTACTTTTTCACGTTTAGTACCATATTTACTACGGCTTTGTTTTCTATCTTTAACACCAGAAGTATCTAAACTTCCACGTACAATATGATATCTTACACCCGGTAAATCTTTTACTCTTCCTCCACGAATCAAAACAATACTGTGTTCTTGCAAATTATGTCCTTCTCCAGGAATATAGGCAATAACCTCAATTTTGTTTGTCAAACGTACTTTTGCTACTTTTCTAAGTGCAGAGTTTGGTTTTTTTGGTGTTGTTGTGTACACACGTGTACATACTCCACGGCGTTGAGGACATGCGTCCAACGCTCTACTTTTCGATTTTGCACGAATAATGGTTCTTCCTTTTCTTACTAATTGTTGTATTGTAGGCATTCTACTCCTTTGTTTTTGGGAGGGCAAAGGTATCTTTTATTTTGTAAAAAACAAAATTTAAATTCTTTTTTTTGTTTTTTCTTTTCATAAAGTCACTTTTGACCATTTTGAGTTGATAAATTAATTTTTTATGGTGCTCAATTTTGTGATATTTTGAATATTTGAAATGTCATAATATGCAATTCCATCTGTAAGCATACAAACTAAAGTATTATTATTTGGTATAACATCTACAAAATTTTCATCAGCAAAAACTTGTTTTTCAACAGGTAATGCTGGTTGTGTAACATCAAAAACTACTAAACCTCGTCCATTGTCGCATACAAAAAGTGTGTTGTCTTTAAGTCCCAAACCAAATGGATTGGTCATGTTTTTAGAAAAAATTAAGTAAGGATTTTTGATATCCTGAATATTATAAACATTCAACACATTAGCAAACGCATTGCATCGATTTCCGCCTCTAACTGTTAGAAAAGCAAAATTGTCATTTGCAACTACAGGGTCACAACCCGTAAAATGTGGTACAAAACTTTCTTGAACTGGATATTCTGGATTTGAAATATTAAAAATATACATTGCACTACTGGCTGCAATAAATAGTTTGTCTTTAAAAGGAAAAATAGCTTCGATATTTGTTAGATTTGATGTTACTTTTTGTTTGAAAACAGGATTTGCAGGTACAGCAATATCAAAAACATTTAAGCTAGAACCATCGATGGTATAAAGGTAATTTCCGACAATTGTAAATTTAGCTAAACTTCCACCTGTGCCAACTTGAGCGTTAAGTCCACCAGAATCTATCATATTTCCACTTGATAAAGAACTTGATTTGTCGCATGCATTAAATGCGATTAATATTAGTATAAATAAAATATATTTTTTCATTTTAAAATTTTTATTGAGTTTTACATTTAGCTTCTTCAAGTTGTTTTTCTTTCCAACCAATTATTTTTCCATTTTGGGGATCGGGACATTCAAAAAAAGTATTTCCGTAAGGTGGCGCTAATTGAGATACCTCTGGAAAAATATTTTTTATTCTATTCGAAACCGTTATTGCATTAATGTTTGAAATATTAATACTAACTAAATCTCGATAATTATTGGTGAAAAGTTGATTGTTTTTTATCGAAATTTCACTACAGCCAGGAACTGCTAAAAATGCAATTTTTTTAGCATTGCTTGGGTCTGCACTTTCAATAATGTGTATGCCTTTGCCGTTTTCTATTTGAAAAGTATAATTACCATAAACATATATTTTTCCTGCATTTTCTGTTTTTTGAATTGTAGTTTTTTCAATTTTTGTTGCATCTACTTCCGATTCATAAATTGGTGCATAGCCTAAAACATTTTTAGCTAATGTTAGTTTATTACTGTCATTGCAACTTTGCAAAGCAATTTGTAATAAAATTAAAATTGGGATAAATTTTACTTTCATTTGGACTGTTTTTTTACAAATTTCAATTAGTTTCATCTAATAATCTATTTTTTTTGGTTAAATTTAAAAACTGTACAATAAGATGACGAAAATAAATCCAAATTTGTTAAAGATTCTAGGAATTAAAAATTATTTTTACATAATATTAACAAGGTTCAATTAACTAGTTAAATTTAAAAAACGTCTCTTATTTATATTATGAAAAACTATATTTTAATGTTCGTATTGTTTTGGAGCTTAAATATTAATGCTCAAAACGAACCTCCAATTAGATTTTATCAAAATTATAAAGCAGGTTTTAAAGATAAAACAGGAAAAATTATTGTGCCTGCATTATACGAAAGTGCAAGTGAATTTAAAAATGGTTTTGCAATTGTATCAATTGGTAATAAAAAAGGATTTATAAACCAACAAGGAAAAATAGCTGTCGAGATGCAATTTGCTGATGTATCCTTATTTGAAAATGGATTGGCAGCAGCTAAAATTAATGGAAAATATGGATATATAAACACTAATGGAAGTTGGGAAATTGAACCAAAATATGATGAAGCATATACATTTTCTAATAATAGAGCTCGTGTAAAATTAAACGGACTTTATGGTTATATTAATAATCAAGGTGAAGAAATAATTTCTTGCCAATTTAAAGTAGCCAGTGAATTTATGAATAACATTGCTGTGGTTTGCAATACTCAAAATCAATATTTTTATATTGACCTTTTGAACAAACCATTATTTAATAAAATTTTTGAATTTGCCTTGCCTTTTTTAAATTACGAAACAGCAAAAGTGAAAATCAAAAATGAAAATTTTATTATTAATAAAAAAGGTGAAATCTTAGAAAAATTTACAACTCAAGGTGAAAAAGAAATTAATGAAAGAAAAGAACATAAAACTCAAGAAAATGAAAAATAGTTTTTTATACCTCCTTATTTGTCTTTTTATTAATGCAAATGGATATGCTCAAAATGGAGTTTGGACATGGATGCATGGTCCACAAGGTAGTAATGGTTATGCTGGAAATTATGGCACAAAAGGTGTTGCAGCAGCTTCAAATGAACCTCCCGCAAGATATCAAGCGGCATATTGGACAGATTTAAATGGAAATTTTTGGATGTTTGGAGGTTCAAATTTAGGAGGATCATTTGGAGACATGAATGATTTGTGGAAATTTGATATTTCAACAAATATGTGGACATGGATGAATGGACCTCAAGCAAATTCAAATCAAATGGGGAATTATGGCGTTCAAGGCGTTTCGTCTCCTTTAAATGAACCTCCTGCAAGATCTTGGGGAGCAAATAGCTGGACAGCTCCAAATGGAGACTTGTATTTATTTGGAGGCAGTTCTATGACAGTATACAATGATTTATGGAAATATAATATTGCTACAAATGAATGGACATGGGAAAAAGGTGATAATACTTTTGTGGCAATTCCATCAGTTTTTGGAACAAAGGGAGTTCCTTTAGCTTCAAATGAAATTGGATCAAAATCGGAATGCAAATCTGGCTGGGTGTTTAATAACAAATTATGGAATTTTGGAGGTTCTGATGCTAATTTTGGCGATCCTTCAAATCAATTGTGGAGCTATGATTTAGCTACAAAAATATGGACGTGGGAATCTGGTTCAAATACAAGTCCTTATCCAGGAAACTATGGTACGTTAAATGTCCCGTCAACAACATATATGCCTTCTGGACGTTGGAGTTATACAAAATGGAAGAATAAAGATGATGAATTTTTGATTTTTGGTGGCGGAGGAAATTTTACTTTTGATGAAATGAATGATTTTTGGAGTTTTAATCCAACTACAAAAGAATGGACATGGTTGGGTGGAAGTCAAACAGCACGTCCTCCAGGAAATTATGGACCTTTATGCCAAGCAGATGCCAATTTTGTTCCTTTAGGAAGAATTGAAAATCAAACAGCACAAAGTGTATCGAATTGTGCATCGGCATTTTGGACATTTGGCGGAATTAATAACTGGGCAGGATTTTGTTATAATGATTTATGGATTTTTGATTCTGATGCTAAAAAATGGACATTAGTATCTGGAAGTAATGCTCAAAATCCAGTTGATGTTTATGGTTCAAAAGGAGTGCCTGCTGTTTCAAATGTTATTGGCGGAAGAGGAGGAACAAGCGTTTGGTCGGATGCCAATCAAAATTTATGGGTTTTTGGAGGAGTTGCAAGTAGTTTTGGTGCATATGCAGATTTATGGAAATTTACTCCAGACACTACTTGTTTTAATATTATTCAAGCCAATGCAAATTTTACTTGGCCCAAAGATAAAACAATGTGCAAAGGAGATACTTTAGAATATAATTTTCCTGCTAACACTGTAGTTACTACAAATCCTACATCTGGAGTTACCTATAATCCTTCTACTGGAAAAATAATATTCCAACCAAATAGTACTACAACTTATACAATCAATGCAACTACACCTCCAAGTGTGCCTTGTCCTGTAAATGGCTCAAATCCATTAGTAATTACAATTTTAGAAAAACCATCTGCTGATTTTGATATCGTTCCTAAAAGTACTTCAATTAAAAATCCAACATTTTCAACAAATAATACTTCTCAAAATGCAACAAATTATTATTGGTATTATTTAGGCATTTTTGAAAGTTCAAATACAAATATTTCAAAAACGTTTTCTACCGAAGGAGATCATTGTTTTACACTTGTAGCTGAAAACACATGTGGTTTAGATACTGCCGTTGATTGTGGAAATATATATCCTGATATTTTTGTTCCAAATGCATTTTCTCCAAATAATGATAATGAGAACGACGTTTTTAAATTAAAAACAAGCAGCTCTTTAAATTTAATTTCTTTTGAAATTTTTAATCGTTTTGGCGAAAAAGTATTTAAAACTTCAAATCCAACTGATGGATGGGATGGAAAATATAAAGATGAAAAATGCGAAGTCGGTGTTTATTATTATTTAATTCAATTTAAAGCTGGATCTGAAAAAAAACAACTTAAAGGGGATATAACATTATTGAGATAAAAAATAAAAGTGGAGAATAACGGATTCGAACCGATGACCTATTCACTGCCAGCGAAGCGCTCTACCATCTGAGCTAATTCCCCCTTTTTTTTATAGAGCAAATATAATTGACATTAATATTATTTAATATCAATTATATTTTTATTTTAAAATTATTCCTTCAAATCCTTCGCCACAAAGATTTTCGAGTTTGCCATTTTCAGTAAATGTAACTTGATTTTTATTTCTTACAATGATTTTACCGCCTTTGGGCATTTGCACTTTTGTATCAATAATTAAAGTTGCATTTTTTCTTAATTCCACATCTTGGGTTAATAATAAAACATCATTGCTATCATTCATTTTCCAAACTTCGGATTTCTTAATTATTCTTTGTTGTTTATATTTTATTGGTGGGAAATCAGTTTCCCATATCCCTCTACCATAAGTTGAAACAATAATCTTGCCAGTACAATAATTTAAATCTATTTCACTAATTATACTTTTGGGTAAATTAGTTCCTAGTTTTTTCCAAGTATCAAATCTTCCTTCTCTAAAATAAACACCAGTCATTGTTGAAGCCAATACACCATTTAAACTTCCTTCAACAAATTTTAAATCACTAATTGGAAAAATGCCCAATCCAGTAGAATAATTTTCCCAAGATTTTCCACCATCATCACTATAATAAATTCTATTTGTAGCTTTTTTATCATCAAAATAATCGCCCAAATAGCCAATTCCTATCCATACATCATCTTTATTATTTGGTGAAACGCAAATGCTAACTATTCTTACAGCCTCTTTCGTAGAACCATCTTTCATTTTCAACACACTCAAATTTTCCCAAGTTTGTCCACCATTTTCAGATTTTATTAAATCTTTCCAATAGCCAGAAGCATAAATAATTTTTGGATCAATTTCCGATACTGCAAAATCGCCAGTTTTTGATTTATCTAAAAAAAAATAAGGGAAATTTTGCCATTCGTTTTTTTCAATATCTAATACATGAAATTGTTCGCTAGCAAAATATAAATTTCCATTTTTTAAAAATTGCAAGCTTTGAGATTGTCGAACATTTGGTTGTTTTCTAATTTTTGAATTGTTATTAAATGGAATTATATCATTGTAAGTAAATCCTACATGCTGATCATTATATTGTCCTGCCGCAAATCCAGGAGTTGTTTTAGAATAAGCAACATCATATCCATCACCAAGTACATAACGAATCCATTTTTTTTCTTTTGGCAAATAAGTCATTATTGAATTGTCTTGCGAGCCAGCACTAATTATGCCATTAAATGGACTTGAACCCAAGCCATAAAATTGTGCAATTGGCAAACTTAATCCAGATAAATTTTCCCAAGATTTCCCGCCATTATTGCTATAACTTAGTCCGCCATCTGTACCTAAATATATTTCATCAGTTTCACCATCTTCGCTATATTTTGTGATTAATAATTTTCTTAAATCGCAATGGGGAATATTGTTGTCGCCAGTAGAATAAGGGAAAAGCTCCTCATAGGTTTCACCTTTATTTTTACTTTTTAATAAAGTCATTGAGGCTACATAATTTATACTAGGATTAAGCTGATTAATTTTCATGCCATCATGCCAATATAAATCAAAGCGTTTTGAGAGGTCAGTGTTATTTTGATAATTTATACAAATATCTTTTTCAATATCGAATTCATAAATCGTAAAATTTGTTTTATTTCCAGATAGGTTTCTTGTAATAAAAAATTGATTTTGATCGTTCAAGTTTTTTTCAAATCGAAAGGTATAGTTGCCTAGTTTATTTTCTACATCAGGATTAAAAATTTCGTTTAGTTTTTCATCAATAAGTGCTATTTTATTCTTGTTAGAATTATAGTTAATATTATTAATTTCAAAAATATGAGCAGATTCATTTTTGCCATTTATCCATTTACTCGAAGTTGAAAAAAATATTTTCGAGCCATTTGAGGATACAAATAAATCTCGCATTTCATATTCTTTCATATTATCTTTAAATGAAAATAATTCTTTCCAAGAATCGCCAAAATTAAAACTTACATAAATTTGTTTTTTACTTAATGCAAAGATTTTTGCTCCATTTTCAATAGAAAAAAACTGCAACATGGGTTCAAAAATGATGGCATTGTTTTCATTTTTCATTGTTTTTTGCCAGGTGTTTCCACCATCTTTTGATTTTAAAACACCCCAGTTAGGCGAATCAAAATCATTTTCTCCAAATCCATTTGCTAGCAATATCGTTCTTGGATTTTTAGAATAATCTACAATAATATCTTTTACACCAATTAAAGGGAATTCAAAATTATCTGTCAAGCAAGACCAATTTTTTCCTCTATCAGTTGTGTAAAATAATCCCGAGCTACCCGAGCCAATGTAAATTTCATTATTATTTTCGGGGTTTACATCTATAGCACCCACATAGCCAAAGTTTTGCAAATTTGGTTTGTCTTCACTATTAAATGGACCTAAATAGGTCCAATTATGTTGAGAGAAAGTCAATAATGGAAAAAAAATAAACAGTAGTATTAATGATTTTTTCATGAAATGATATCATTTAAAATAAATTCTAATGCGCTATTATGATTGTCAAATAAATTTTTATTTACAGGTAAATGATGTTGAGTCGTCGTTAAAAAAATTGTTTTCATTCCCAATGCTTTTCCAAATTTCAAATCACTTTCATTATTTCCAACCATTATAGATTTTGAAAAGTCAATTTCAGGAAAATCTTTTTTTGCTTTTAAACCCATGCCAGTATTTGGTTTTCGCATGGGCGAATTAGAATCTTTATCGGGTGCAAAATAAATGGCATCAATTCTTCCGCCCTGATTTTCAATTTCAGTTTTCATATATTGATGAATTTCATCAAGGTCTTTTTCTGTCATTAAATCTCTTCCTATGCCACGTTGATTGGTAACAATAATAATTTTTGAAAACAAAAAACTACATTTTACTAAAGTGTCAATGGTATTTGGATAAAAAATAAATTCCGTTTTATTTTTTATATAATCATCTTTCTTTTCCAGATTTATTACACCATCTCTATCAAGAAATAATGTCC
>JAGNRR010000077.1 GCA_017988595.1 Chitinophagaceae bacterium | reverse complement strand
ACGTTAATTTCTTCAGATCCTGAAATTATGCCAGATGCATTAGCTTGTTTAGCAGCATCTTCGGCTTTGGCAGTTACCGACATTCCAATTCAAGAAATTATTTCGGAAGTGCGTGTGAGCAAAATTAATGGCGAAATAAAAGTAAATCCAACAAGAAGCGAACTGGAAAATGCCGAGTTTGATTTCATTATTGCAGCTACCGAAAAAAATATTATGATGGTGGAAGGCGAAAGCAAAGAATGTAGCGAAGACGACGTTATTCTTGCTATCGAAACTGCACACGAAGCTATTAAAATACAAGTAAAAGCACAAGAAGAATTGGCTGCAAAATGCGGTATTACTTCAAAAAGAGATTATACAAAACCATATAGAAACGAAGAGTTGAATGAAAAAATCAAATCTTTTTCAAATGATAAAGTATATGCCGTAGCAAAATCAAATTTACCAAAACACGAACGTAGCGATGCATTGAAAGCTATTGAAGCAGAATTAAAAACGTTCTTAGGCGAAGAATTGCCTGATGAAGACAAGGCTTTAATTCATTATTATTTTCACGATGTAGAATATCACGTAATTAGAAACATGATGCTT
This sequence comes from Chitinophagaceae bacterium, assembly GCA_017988595.1. Classification (GTDB taxonomy): domain Bacteria; phylum Bacteroidota; class Bacteroidia; order Chitinophagales; family Chitinophagaceae; genus JAGNRR01. The sequence goes on along the minus strand of JAGNRR010000077.1, from coordinate 8,145 downwards.
GATGATCAAGTGCGTTTGGATGGTAGAAAATATGATCAAGTGCGTCCTTTGGAAATGGAAGTGGATTATTTGGCTTCGCCTCATGGCTCTGCACTTTTTACAAGAGGCGAAACACAAAGTTTAACTACTGTAACATTAGGCACGCCTGATGATGAAAAAATGAACGAAACTGCTGAAACCAAAGAAATGAGCAATTTTTATTTGCATTACAATTTCCCAGGATTTAGCACAGGAGAAGTAAGACCAAACCGTGGTGTAGGACGAAGAGAAGTAGGACACGGAAATCTTGCTCAACGTTCATTGAAAAGTATTTTTCCTGCGAAAAATGAATTCCCATATACCACAAGAATCGTTTCAGATATTTTAGAAAGCAATGGCTCTAGCTCTATGGCAACAGTTTGTGCGGGTTCATTAGCCTTGATGGATGCAGGAGCACCATTGAAAAAACACGTTTCAGGTGTGGCAATGGGATTAATTTCAAGAGAAGATGGAAAATGGTGTGTATTGACAGATATTTTGGGCGATGAAGATCATTTAGGTGATATGGATTTTAAAGTTACAGGAACAAGAGATGGCATTTGTGCCATTCAAATGGATATCAAAGTTGATGGATTGAGCATGGACGTGATGCGCCAAGCATTGGAACAAGCCAAAAAAGGACGTTTGCACATTTTAGAAGCCATGTATGCTTGTATTGATGCACCAAGAGCCGAAATGAAACCACAAACTCCAAGAATGGTTTCTATAGAAATCGACAGAGAATTTATTGGAGCAATTATTGGACCAGGTGGAAAAATAATTCAAGAAATGCAACGCGAAACAGGCACCAATATCAATATTGAAGAAGTTGGTGATAAAGGTGTGGTGAGCATTTATGCAAAAGAAAAAGAAAGCTGTGATGCAGCACTTGCAAAAATAAAAGGTATTGTATCTGTTCCAGAAATTGGCGAAGAGTATGAAGCTGTAGTAAAATCTATAATGCCTTATGGTGCATTTATGGAATTTTTGCCAGGCAAACAAGGCTTATTGCACATTTCGGAAGTGAGCTGGGAAAGACTAGAAAACCTTGATGGTATTTTGAAAGAAGGCGACAGCGTGAAAGTAAAATTACTTGAAGTAGATAAAAAAACGGGTAAATTTAAACTTTCAAGAAAAGTGTTATTGCCAAAAGAAGAAAAAGCTAGTTAAGTTTATTAGCTAGAAAATTAAAAGCCGCTTTATAAATACAAGGCGGTTTTTTTTATTGAAATAAATTATAAATTTAATCCAAATTAGATTCAATAAATTTCATTTTTAATGAGATCGTTGAAAAAATATTATTTTTACAAAGAGTTTTTTATCTATGAATAAGGTTTTTGTAAAAAAAGGAGAAATTATACAACGCAATGGCGATTTAAACACAAAAATGTATAAAGTGGAAAAAGGTTTACTTCGTTCTTATTTTGTAGACGAAAAAGGCAAAGAGCATATTTACATTTTTGCACCAGAAGGCTGGATAATGGCTGATGGACAGGCTGCAAATTCACCTTGTGATTTATTTATCGATGCATTAGAAGATAGTGAGTTAGAAATTACTTCTATTGAAAAGGTTGATGATTTTATGCCACAAAAATTACTGAATAGACTTGGGGTGCTTCAAAAACGAATTATTATGCTTCAAAGTGCTACTGCAATAGAAAGATATGAGCATTTTGAAAATACATATCCTAATATTGTGCAACGTGTGCCACAAAAAATGATTGCTTCATATTTAGGAATTACCCCTGAAGCGTTAAGTAAAGTAAAAAGTCAACGCTTGAAGTAATTTTTTATTTCTTAATCTAAGTTAAGACAAAGTTTGTAACGCTTCTTCATCTTTGTATTCTTAAAAAAATATAAAATATGAAAAAAATAATTTTAAACATTTTAATGTTAGCATTGATTGCAACAAATTCATTAACTGCAATAGCACAAAACACCACTAAAACTGTAAAAAACAGTAAACTAATTTGGAAAGGTTATAAAGTTACAGGCTCTCACGAAGGAATAATAAATTTAGCATCAGGAGCTGTAGTGATGAATGGCACAAAATTAAAAGGCGGTACTTTTACTATTGACATGACATCGTTAGAAAGCACAGATCTTGATGGCGAAATGAAAGGAAAACTTGATGGGCATTTAAAAGCCGATGATTTTTTTGGTGTAGAAAAATTCCCCACCGCTAAATTGGAAATAAAAAAAATAAAAAGTACTGGAAACGGCACTTATATGTTAACTGCAGATTTGACAATAAAAGGGATAACACAAACCATTAAATTTCCTACAACAGTAAAAACAAATAAAGCAAGTGCAAAATTAAAAATTGATAGAACAAAATTTAATATCAAATATGGCTCTAGTAGTTTTTTTGAAAACCTACAAGACAAAGCCATTTCAAACGAATTTGATTTAGCAATTAATTTCGATTTTTAATATTTTATAAAAAATAACAACAAACCGTTTTGTGAAAGCAAAGCGGTTTTTTTGTGGTATTTTCTGAATTCTACTATATTAAAATTTATTTTTTTTAGATTATCTCATTAATTCAGCTTCAACAACCCTTCATATAATTGATTAATAACAAGACACATTTTATCGAAATTTATCGTTTCAATATTATCTGTAGATTGATGATAATTAGCATTTCTGTAAAAGGCTGTGTTTGTAATCATTATTGAACTATAGCCAAATTTCCAATAATTTCTATGATCCGAAAAATCTATTCCTGGCAATGCTTTTGGTCCTTGAAAAACTATAGTCTTGATTGAAGGATTTTTCATGATTTTCTTGGAAATGCTATTAGCAAATTTTCCTGCATTAAACTTTTTAACAATCGTAATAAAATCTCCTTTGCTTCCATAAATATATTTCAACAAAGGAATTGGATAATGTTGAGACTTATCTTTATCAGAAAAATATCCAATCATTTCTATACTAATCATTCCTTTTACCTGAACATTGTTTTCAAAAAGTGATTTAGCATGAATATAAGAGCCCATTTGTTCTGTTCCAAAATAAGGTGGCTCTTCAAGAGTATAAGCAACAAAGTCAATTCTGTAATTTAATTCTTTATCCTTTAATAATCTAGCAAGCTCCAACATTCCACAAACGCCACTTGCGTTATCATCCGCCCCATGTTGATTTCCACATACATCATAATGAGCCCCAATAATAATTCTTTCTTTTTTGTCTGTATTAATAGAACAAATTACATTTTTATACTCTTTATTATCAACCGTAAATTTTTGAAATGATACATCGTCTGAAACAAGTTTGAATTTTTTAAAAATATAATCAGCTGCTTTATTTAATTCATTAACATTATCAGCATTTCTGGGCTTTGATGTATTCAGAATAGAATCCATATCTTCTTTTACCCGTTCACTTTTTGCATAAATAATTGGTTTTTCTTTCGCAACAATCATTTGCGATTTCAAATAAAAAAATATTGAACTAAAAAAAATCAAAAAAAACAGTGCACTTTTTTTAATAACATTCATAATAATAAATTTTTTATACAACTTACTTTTATTTCAAAACAATACCAATATCAACTTTAATTTATTGATTAAATTTGTAAAATAAAAAAATTCTAATCTTTAATTAAAACCCCTAATCTGCTTCGGCTACGACTTCTGTTACTTCTGGTATCATACGTTTCATCATTCCTTCAATTCCAGATTTTAAAGTTATTGTAGAAGAAGGGCATCCACTACATGAACCTTGTAGTAATAAAGTTACTTTTCCTTGTTCATAATTTTTAAACGCAATTGCGCCGCCATCCATTTCCACAGCGGGTTTTACATAGTTTTCTAATAATTCTTTGATGCGTTTTACCACATCACTATCATCTTCATTGATTGTATTATTGATTTCTTTTTTTGGCAATTCATCTTCGTTAATAATAACTTTACCCTCTTCCAAATATTCTTTTAAAAATTGTCGCATTGAAGGAATAATATCATTCCAATCCGTTTCGGCAGTTTTGGTTAATGTCACAAAATTGCTCGCTATAAATACTCCTTTTATAAACGGAAAACCAAACAATTCAAGAGCTAAGGGCGAAGGCTTTGCTTGTTCTTCTACTTGAAAATCGGCACTCTTTCCTGGATATAAAAGTTTATTAGCCACAAATTTCATTGTTTCTGGATTTGGTGTCATTTCTGTATAAATGCTCACTATCGTATTTCCTGTTTTTACAACTGCCATTTTAGGTTTCTTTTTTTCAAAGATACAAAAAAAACTAAAGTGCCAACGAAATCAAAAATAAAAACGTCTATAATAAAACAAAAACTTTAATTTGTTGTTAAAAAAATTGTTTATATTTACTCTAAAATCTTGAGTCGTGAAAAAATTATTCTTCCTATTTATATTTTTAGCTAATCAAATCATTTCATTTGCACAATCAAATTCTGGCAAACCTCTAGAATTTATAGAAAATCAAGGACAATGGTCTGGTCCTTTTTTATATAAAGCAATTGCTTCAGGCGGTGATATTTATTTAAGAAAAAATGGATATACTGTTGTATTATCGGATCATACAAATAGTGAAAAAATCCATGCTTACAAACACGGCGAAATAAAAATAGCACCAGTTTTAAAATATCATTCTTATGAGGTAGATTTTTTAAATGCTTCTACCGATGTTAAGTTTTCTCAAGATAAATTTCAAAAACATTACTACAATTATTTTTTAGGAAACAATTCGTCAAATTTTAAAACTGGCATTCATCCATCATATGCTGTCGATTACCAACAAATATATCCAGGTATTAATATTCATGCATATTCTGAAAATGGAAATTTAAAATATGATTTTATCGTTTCGCCAAATAGCAATGAAAGTCAAATAGCACTTCAATACAAAGGTTTAGATAGGATTTGGCTAGAAAAAAACAATTTATTTTTAAAAACATCTCTTGGAGAAATTAAAGAGCTTGCACCTTATTCCTATCAATTTATTGATGGCGAAAAAAAACAAGTGCAATGTCAATATGTTTTAGAAAATAATATTATCCGTTTTCAATTCCCAAAAGGTTACAATAAAAATGAAAAACTATATATTGACCCTGTGTTAATATTTAGCACATTTACTGGCTCAACTGCTGACAACTGGGGATTTACAGCTACTTATGATTCTTTAGGAAATTTTTATGCTGGTGGAAATGTAAGTGGAATGGGCTATCCTGTAATTCCTAGTCCTGGTGCTTTTCAAATAACATATGGCGGTGGCGGATTTAGTGGCAATGGCTTTCAATGCGATGCAGCTATTACCGTTTTTGATCCAACAGCTACTACAATGCTTTATTCTACCTATTTGGGTGGAAGCGATAATGATCAACCACATAGTATGGTAGTAGACAATCAGGGCAATCTAGTTGTTGTAGGTAAAACATATTCTACTAACTTTCCGATGGGTACTGGACTTACAAATTATGATAATTCTGCAAATGGTGCCGCAGATATGTTTGTGGTAAAATTTAATGGAACAGGAACAGCATTGCTTGGCGCAACATATATTGGTGGATCAGGCAATGATGGTGTTAATGTATCGGATGGTTTTCCACCTGTGGGCATGAAACACAATTACGGCGATGATGCTCGTTCAGAAGTTATTGTAGATAATGCAAACAATATTTTTGTTGCTTCTTGCACTAATTCTTCAAATTTTCCAACTGTTAGTCCTATATCAAATCCGAGTGTTCCAACACCAAATGGAAGTGCTTTGGCTGGAAGCCAAGATGGTGTTCTTTTTAAATTTAATCCATCAATTTCAAATTTATTATGGAGTAGTTTTATTGGTGGTGCTAATGATGACGCTTGTTATGTATTAAGTTTAGATAAAACAAATCCAACAACTTTATATGTTGGCGGAGGCACTCAAAGTACCAATTTTTATGGCGCAAATGCAGGAACTATAAATCCAACTTTTCAAGGTGTAACTGATGGTTTTTTATTAAAATTAAATACAACTACCAATTCTTATGTGACAGGAACTTTTATTGGAACCAATTCTTACGATCAAGTTTATGGCGTTCAAACAGATGACAGCAACCATGTTTATGTTATGGGACAAACACAAGGACCTTTTCCTGTTTCACCAGCAAGTGTTTATAGCAATTTGGGTTCTAGCCAATTTATTGCAAAATATAATAATTCATTAAGTGGCACACTATTTTCAACAGTATATGGCAGTGGCACAACATCGTATACAAACATTTCACCAGTTGCTTTTTTAGTAGACAGATGTGAAAATATTTATGTTTCTGGTTGGGGTGGAAATACAGGTGGAAATCCAGGAAATACTAATGGTATGCCAGTTACAGCAGGTGCATTAAAAGGAACAACCGATGGTGTAGATTTTTATTTTATTTGCTTAAGCAAAAATGCACAATCACTTTTATATGCTACATATTGGGGTATGAATTCTACACCACCATCAGGTACTGAACATGTTGATGGTGGCACCAGCCGTTTTGACCCAAATGGTATTGTATATCAATCTATTTGTGGTGCGTGCGGTGGAACACCAGGCTATCCAACTTCAACAGGAGTGGTTGGTCCAAACAATTTAAGTGGAAATTGTAATCTTGCTGCATTAAAAATAGATTTTCAATTACAAGACCCTGATGCTGATGCTTTGATTTCTGGTCCAACAAAAGGGTGTGTTCCATTTATAGTTAATTTTATAAATAATAGTACAAGTGCTACAAATTATATTTGGGATTTTGGCGATGGAAGTCCCGTATCTACTGCTACTTCTCCAACATATACATACAATATTCCAGGAACTTATACCGTAAGTTTAATAGCTGTAAATCCAAATGGTTGTACACAATCTTCGGATACCGACCAAATTGTAATTATTGTAAGCGATGATTCTATCAAAGCAGATTTTATTTATGTAAAATTGGATTCTTGTGATTCATTTAGAGCCCAATTTACTAATACAAGTTTGATAAATTCAAGCAATCCTGCTGCTGCTGCCTGGACAACTTATTTTTGGGATTTTGGCGATGGCACTACTTTTAATGGACCCAATCCACCAATTCATAATTTTCCAACGCCTACAATTTATACGGTAACATTAACAATGGTTGACACATCATCATGCGATAGTTTTTCAGTAAAACAAGTAGTTATTGATTTTTCAACCTCAATTGTCAATGCAGGATTTTTATGTCCAGATTCGGTCTGTATGCCTGCTAATATTAGTTTTATTGATCAATCTACAAATGCCACAGGTTGGGCTTGGGATTTTGGAGGAGTGGGAAATTCTACCGCACAAAATCCAAATTTTCAATTTCCAAGTCCTGGTGTTTATACAATTAGATTAATAAGTGCCAACCCAAATAGTTGTAATAAATTTGATACTATTGAAAAAGTTATTGTGGTACTTCCTTCGCCAACAGCAGATTTTAGCTATTCTCCAAATCCTCCTGAGCCTAATAAAATTTTAGATTTTACTAATCTTTCTACCGATGCCATTTCATATTTATGGGATTTTGGAGATGGAAGTACATCTACTTTAAAAGATCCAAAACATTTATATAAAAAAGATGGCTATTATAATGTTTGTCTTACAGCATCAAATGAATATGGATGTAAGGATAGCGTATGTAAAACCGTAAGAGGATATGTAATTGCATTAGTTGATGTTGCCACTGGATTTTCGCCAAATGGTGATGGTGCAAATGATGTCATTTATGTTCAGGGCTATGGCATCGAAAAAATGGTATGGCGAATTTATAATCGTTGGGGCGAACTCGTTTTTGAATCTACAAACCAAGAAAGTGGTTGGGATGGAAAATACAAAGGCGTCGATCAAGAAATGGAAGTTTATGCATATTCGTTAAGTGTTGATTTTTTTGACGGCACTCATCGAAATAAAAAAGGAAATATTACATTAATTAAATAATAAATTTTATGAAAAAGATTATTTATATACTCACATTTGCATTGATTTTATTACAACAAAAATCTAATTCACAAGGCTTACATTTTTCTCAATTTTACAATGCACCAATTTTGCTAAATCCTGCAAATACCGGCATAATTGCAAACGGAAATTGGCGTGCTGGTGGTAATTATAGAACACAATGGTTTACCATTCCTGTACCCTATAAC
>JAGNRR010000076.1 GCA_017988595.1 Chitinophagaceae bacterium | reverse complement strand
AAGTAAAAAATGGCGACATTATTACATCTTCTTTCGAAATGGAAGATTTGTTTGTGCCCTATTTGGGTCTTGTACATCGTAAAACAAAACAAAAAGTGTATGGAAAAATTCATACAATTGAATATAAATTGATAAATAATTTTATTAATTAAGTTGATTTCTTTTCTATTTTAGAAATAAATTTTAATATTGCCAAATGGAAGTAACAAAAGGCAATAAAATAAAAATACATTACAAAGGAACTTTTACCGATGGAGGCGAAACTTTTGATAGCAGCGAAGGCAGAGAACCATTAGAATTTACTGTTGGCGAAGGCATGGTAATTTTTGGTTTTGACAATGGCGTTTTGGGTATGAAAGTGGGCGATAAAAAAACCATTAACATTCCACACATGGAAGCTTATGGTCAATTTATGCAAGAACACGTTTTTGAAGTTCCCAAAGAACAATTGCCACAAGAAATGGGCGAACCTGAAGTAGGAATGCAATTGCAAATGATGATGGACGAAAACACACCAATTCCTATTGAAATAATTGAAGTTAAAGAAACTAGTGTTGTAATGGATGGCAATCATCCTTTGGCTGGAAAAGATTTGACATTTGATTTAGAGTTGATGGAAATTGCATAAAAATTATTTTAAATTGATTCTAATTTAAAATTTTCTTTACTTCTAATTCCTCTTTCGGTTTGTTGCAGACTGCAACATTCTATTTCATAATCGTGCTCAAAAAACAATATCCAATTTTCATCAAACGCTTGTTGAATAATTTTTCGTTTTTCGTTTAATGTAATCAGCGGTTGCATGTCATAAGCCATCACCCATGGCAATGAAATATGTGCCATTGCTGGAATTAAATCTGCACAGAATAATATTTTTTTTCCATTATAATTTATCAATGGAAGCATCATGGCTTCGGTGTGTCCGTTTACAAAAATCAGTTCTATGTTTTTGGAAAATTGAATATCAGATTCATTAGCAATAAATTTTAATTGTCCAGCTTCTTGCAATGGCAATAAATTTTCTTTTAAGAAAGATGCTTTTTCTCTTTCATTTGGTTGTAAAGCTATATCCCAATGTTTTTCATTTGTCCAATAAGTGGCATTTTTAAAAGTAGGAAATAATTGTTCTTCTTCTTTTGAAACTGCTCCTCCGCAATGATCAAAATGCAAATGCGTTAAAAAAACATCAGTAATATCATCTGCCTTATAACCTTTTTCTTCAATTGATTTTAATAAATTATCATTTCCGAAAGGGGTGTAATAACTAAAGAATTTTTCGCTTTGTTTATTTCCCATTCCAGTGTCAATTAAAATTAATCGATCTTCATCTTCTATCAACATACAACGCATTGCCCAACTGCACATATTATTTTCGTCGGAAGGATGCACTTTGTGCCACATACTTTTTGGAATGACGCCGTGCATTGCACCGCCATCTAGTTTAAAAAAACCTGTATTAATGGTATGTAATTTCATATTTATTTTTTTTTATTTTTAAATGCAAAAACATGAGTAGTATAAATCCTAACAAGAAATATATGCTTAATGCAAGCGATGCATTTCTTAATCCACCTAAAAATTGAGCGACAATTCCGTAAGTTAATGTTCCAATTACTATTCCTAATTTTTCGCTTACATCATAAAGACTAAAATATGTAGAGGTATCTTCTACTTCATTTAATAATTTAGAATAAGTAGATCTTGAAAGTGATTGAATACCGCCCATAACCAACCCAACAACAAAAGCCAATTCGTAAAATGCTATTATGCTTTTTACAAAATATGAAGCGATACATATACCAATCCAAATTAAAATCAAAGTCAACAACACTGGAATATTTCCAATTTTTGCAGAAAGTTTTGAAAACAAAAATGCACCACCAATGGCTACAAGTTGAATAATTAAAACTACAGTTATTAATTGAGTTGTTTCCATTTTTAATTCATCACTTGCAAAATAAGTTGCCATATACATTACTGTTTGCACACCCATATTGTAGAAAAAAAATGAAAGCAAAAAATGTTTAATATTCTTTTGGGTTAATATATTTTTAAATGTTTTGAATATGGATTTATAATTTACGGAGTTGGAATTATTTTCAACTATTATATTTTTATCTTTTAAAACTGAAAATGGAATTTGGGCAAAACCCAACCACCAAATACCTACTAAAATAAATGAAACTCTTGCTGGAATGTCTGCAGGCACCCACAAATTCTTTTCATTTAAAATAATAAATGCCAAACAAAAAATCATAAGTAAAACAGATCCTATATATCCCATTGCAAAACCATTGGCACTTACTTTATCTTGATTTTTTTTACTAGCTATTTCGGGCAAATACGCATTATAAAAAACAATACTTCCGCAATAACCAACGGAAGCTAACATCGAAAAAAACAACCCATAATAGATATTTACTTCATTATCTTTTTTAACAAAAAAGAATAATAACATGCATGAGATAGAACCTAAATAACAGAAAAATTTTAAGTACTTTTTTTTGTTTCCTTGTCTATCTGCAAAAACAGAAAGTAATGGCGAAAGAAATGCAATCAATAAAAAAGAAAACGAAATAGTATAAGAAGCCAAAGCTGTTTTTTCAATTATAGCTCCAAAAAAATGAACTTTATTAGGAACAATACTAGTGTAATAAGCTGGAAAAATTGCCGATGTAATGATTAACGAATAAGCACTATTTGCCCAATCATAAAAAGTCCATGCTCGAATTTCTTTTTTATTATCCATTTATTTTAGTTAAATTAAAATGATTTATACAAAAATGATATTCATCAATGCTATTTGAAGCCACAACAATTATTTTATCTTTTGTAAAATATTGAATCAAATGATTATAAAGTACAATGCCTTCTTTGTCGAGATTTGTACATGGTTCATCGAGCAGTAAAATTTTTGCATCTGTAAAAAAAGCTTGAGCCATTTTTACACGTTGTTTCATACCGCTTGAAAAATTTTCAATGATGTCATTTTTAAATTTTTCAAGTCCAATTTGTTCTAACATTTGAGGAATAGCAATTAATTTCTTTTTAAATGAAAAATGAAAAACTAAAAACTCTATCAACGTCATTTCTTCTATCAACTCTAAACTGGGTGATAAATACGCCACTTCACGAAAAATATCATCTCGAGAAATTGTTTTAGAATTGTTCAAAAATTTTATTTCGCCATTGCTTTGGGAAACATATCCAGCAATAATTTTTAATAAGCTTGATTTTCCAGAACCATTTTTGCCCAAAATCGCTGTTGCTTGATTTTCTTTTAAGATTAAATTGACACCTTCAAAAATTGTATTTTGATTATATTTTTTTCCAATATTTTCAAGATGAATTTCCATTCGTTTTTTCTAATCTTGTCTTTTTTCTTGAGGAACTAATTGTGCCATCAAATCGGCTTCGCAAACCAATTTATTTCCTACATAAGCAGAACCTTTCATTTCGCAAATTCCACGACGAACAGGCCCTTTTAATTCCAACTTCATCAACAAGGTATCGCCAGGCATTACTTTTTGTTTAAATCGAGCATTATCTATTTTCAAAAAATAGGTATCAAATTTTTTCTCAGGACCACCTTGATTATTCAACACCATTACACCGCCAGTTTGTGCCAAAGCTTCTAATTGTAATACGCCAGGAAAAATTGGATTGTCAGGAAAATGCCCCATAAAAAAAGGTTCATTAGCTGTAATATTTTTTACTCCTACTATATGATTTTCGCTTAGCTCAATTATTTTATCAACTAGTAAAAATGGATAACGATGTGGTAATAATTTTGAAATATAATTGACATCAAAAATGGCAACTTGTGTAGGATCATAAACAGGTACATCGAGCATATTTTTATTTTTCTTAATGTACTCTTTTATTTTTTTTGCTAAAGCAATATTTGATTTATGTCCAGGACGATAAGCTATGATATTTGCATTTATAGGATATCCAATTAAAGACAAATCGCCAACGATGTCTAATAATTTATGTCGTGCAGGTTCGTTTGGATAATGCAAATCCACATTGTTTAGTATGCCTTCATCAGGAATAATTAAATTTTCTTTTTTGAAAATTTCTGAAACTCTTTTCTTTTCATCATCATCAAGTTTTCTATCAACCACAACAATTGCATTGTCTACATCACCACCTTTAATTAAATTATTATTGTATAAATATTCTATTTCATGAAGAAAACAAAAGGTTCTACTTTTTGCAATTTGATCTTGAAATTCGCTCATATTTCGCATAAACGCATTTTGAGTACCAAGAACCGAAGAATTAAAATCTATCATTGAAGTAACTTTGAAATCGCTACTTGCCATTGCCACCATTTCTGTTTTTTTCTCGCTGTCTGTAATTTCAATATTGGTGTCGATGGTGATATATTTTCGTTTTGCATTTTGCTCTTCGATGCCTACTTTTAAAATTGCATCTACAAAAGGTTGAGCGCTGCCATCCATTATTGGAATTTCTATTTCATCTACTTCCACTAAAACATTATCAATTCCCATGCCTGCAAAAGCTGCAAGTAAATGTTCTATTGTTCCAATTCGAGCACCATTTTGTTCCAATGTTGTGCCTCGAGATGTATCAACTACAAAATCAACATCAGCTTTTATTGTTGGTTCGTTTGGCAAATCTATTCGTTTAAATATAATTCCAGCTCCAGCTGGTGCAGGTTTTGCTGTCAAATTTGATTTTACACCAGTATGCAATCCTACTCCACTTAATGAAAATTCATTTTTTAATGTTTGTTGATTTATTTGTTTCATACACTATTTTTTTCCTTACAATTTGTTTCTAAGTTGTTCTAATTCTTTTTCTAATGAATTAATTTTTTGCAACAAGCTCGGTAGTTGTCTAAAAACAACTTGGCTTTTCAATGTGGCTTTATAATCAAATGCTGGAGAACCACTTATTGGCTTGTTCATTTCTTCAACAGTTTTTGTAACACCACTTTGTGCATTTATTCTTGTGCCATCGGCTATTTTTATATGTCCTACAATTCCGGCTTGTCCGCCAATCATTACATTTTTTCCCACTTTAGAACTTCCACTAACGCCTGCTTGTGCTGCAATAACTGTATTTTCTTCGATCACTACATTATGACCAATTTGAATTAAATTATCCAATTTTACTCCTTTTTTAATCACTGTGCTTCCCATGGTTGCTCGGTCTATGGTACAATTTGCACCAATTTCTACATTATCTTCAATGATTACATTTCCTATTTGAGGAATTTTTTCATAGCTTCCATTTGTTGGCGAAAAACCAAATCCATCACAACCAATAACTGTTCCAGAATGAACTGTAACATTTTTACCAAGTTGACATTGATGATATATTGTAACATTGGGATAAATTATACAGTTATCATTTATTGAAGTATAATCGCCAATAAATACATTTGGAAATATTTTTACGTTTTCACCGATTGTTACATGCTCGCCAATACTTACAAATGCACCTATATATACATTATTTTTAATTTTTACTGACAAAGGAATATCTGTATTTTTATCAATTCCTTTTTTTTCAATTTTAGTAATTTCTGTATAGTATTGCAAAAGCAATGCAAATGCTGTGTATGCATCAGGCACTCTAATCAAAGTACAAGTTACATTTTGTTTTAACTCAACGTCATTATTACATAAAATAATACTTGCCTCAGTGGTATATAAATAATGTTCATATTTTTTATTAGACAAAAAACAAAGACTTCCTTTTTTGGCTTCTTCGATTTTAGCAAATGTATCTACGATTGCATTTATATCACCTTCAATTTTTCCATTAACAACTGCTGCTATCTGCTGCGCATTAAACTTCATTTTTTCATTCATCTTTTATGATAAGAACAAATGTAATAAATATTTTGGGGTCTATTCCAAAAAAAATTAAATGGTATTTTATATTCCTTTTTTATAAATAGTTGGAATTTGAATTTAACTAAATATTCAAACCAAATTTTTTTCCATGGTCAATAGCTTCATCATATCCCGCATCTTGATGACGCAAAACGCCCATAGCTGGATCATTGTGCAACACTCTTCGCAAACGTTCATCTGCATCAGCTGTTCCATCTGCAACTATTACCATTCCTGCATGAATACTATATCCCATCCCTACTCCACCACCGTGATGTAAACTTACCCAGCTTGCGCCACCTGCCGTAGAAATCATTGCATTTAATATTGGCCAATCTGCTACTGCATCGCTGCCATCTTTCATGGCTTCTGTTTCTCTATTTGGACTAGCCACACTTCCACAATCCAAATGATCTCTACCAATTACAATTGGTGCTTTTAATTCTCCATTACGCACCATTTCATTAAATAATAATCCTGCTTTTTCTCTTTCGCCCATGCCTAGCCAACAAATTCTGGCTGGCAAGCCCTGAAATGCAATTTTTTCTTTTGCCATATTTAACCAACGAATTAATCCTGTATTTTCTGGAAATAATTTTTTTAACGCTTCGTCAGTTTTATAAATATCTTCTGGGTCGCCGCTTAAAGCCACCCAACGAAAAGGACCTTTTCCTTCACAAAAAAGTGGTCTAATATACGCAGGCACAAATCCTGGAAAGTCAAATGCATTTTCTACACCTCTTTTATCCTTTGCTTGACCTCGCAAATTATTTCCATAATCGAATGTAATAGCACCACGTTTTTGTAATTCCAACATCAATTTTACATGATGTGCCATGGTATCTAAACTCAATTTTACATATTCATTTGGGTTACTTTCTCTCAAAAGATTTGCTTCTGCTACACTCATATTTTCGGGATAATAGCCTATCAATTCATCATGAGCTGAAGTTTGGTCGGTTAAAGTATCTGGTGTAATATTTCTGTCAATCAAGCGTTGTAATAAATCTACAATATTACAAACCACTCCAATGGAAATCGCTTCTTGATTTTCTTTAGCAAGAAGAGCGGCATCGATAGCTTCATCAATATTTTCAAACATTTTATCAATGTATCGAGTTTCGATTCTTTTTTCAATGCGCCATTTTTCTACATCAGCTGCCAAGCAAACACCTTCGTTCATTGTAATTGCTAATGGTTGTGCGCCACCCATTCCGCCAAGTCCTGCTGTAACATTTAAAGTGCCTTTAAGTGAACCATTAAAATGTTTATTTGATAAACTTAAATAGGTTTCATAAGTGCCTTGAACTATTCCTTGTGAGCCAATATAAATCCAGCTGCCTGCAGTCATTTGTCCGTACATCATCAATCCTTTTGCATCCAATTCTCGGAAGTGCTCCCATGTTGCCCAGTTTCCTACTAAATTACTATTGGCTATTAACACACGTGGTGCATCTTTGTGGCTGCGCAAAATTCCAACAGGTTTTCCGCTTTGCACCATCAAGGTTTCATTTTCTTCTAAATTTTTAAGGGCATCTAAAATTTTTTCTAAACTTTCCCAATTTCGAGCAGCTTTACCTAATCCGCCATAAACAATTAATTCGTCTGGGCGTTCTGCCACATCGGGGTCTAAATTATTTTGCAACATTCGATATGCGGCTTCTGTAATCCAATTTTTACAATGCAAGGTATTGCCAATTGGAGATTTAAGCGGTCGAGCTTTATAATTCATAAATACTATTTTTTGCAAAGATAAAAAAGTATCTATGGATTGCTATCGATAAATTAAATTGGATATTAAAAAAATAAAAAAATTATTTTTTGTTTAAAACGATACTACACGTTTTTGTTTGATGTAAAACAGAATCACGAAAAGCAAGATATACATTTACAATATTTCCGTTCATGTTTCCATTTCCAGATATCCAAATATCGCCACATGTGTTTTGTGAATTAATTTGAAAATCACTTTTGTTGGATGTAATAAAACCTGTAATTGAAGCTGCTGGACATTCTGTGCCTATATTGTTAAAAACTAATTTTGTAGCAAGATTTGGATCTGCATCAATAGTAACGTTATAAAAATCGGTGCCATTCATATAACACATGTCTCTAGCTTCATAGTTGCCATAAAATTTTTCGTTGGAACGAATTTCGCATTTTGTGCCTTCGAAACCAACTGGACATTGACAATACCCATCCAAACAATTTCCGCCATTAAGACAAACAACGCCTTCGCAAGGTTTATAATAGGTGGTTTCGCCATATTTTACAGCAGATTTGTCGCAAGAAACAAATACCATTGCAATAGCAAAAACAAAAAATAATGCAGCTGAGAAAATAAGTTTAGATGATTTCATTAGCTAAAGATATTACATATTTAGAAATAAATAATAATTTATGAAGAAAATTTAGCTCGCTTGATTTTCATAAGCTGCATTTCCAGCATCTTCATAATTGGTATAAAGCGCTGCCCAATGTGCTATCAAAGACAATCCCCAAGCTGCAGAAACCCAACTAGCCCAAGGATAAACATGTTGATGATTGGCACCTTGACCAAACCACCAATAGCCCCACATGGCAGCATTTCCTAAAATAAAAATTACAACATGAAGCATGAAAGTGCTTTTTTGTTTGGCAGATGGTATTAGTTTTTGTTTCATAAATTTTAAAAATTTCTTTGGCAAATTTAAGCAAGATTTTTTTGCAATCAAATAAAATTTGAAACAAATAAATGGCTTAGCACTATTTTTTATAAAAGTAGTGTATAGCTCCTTAAATAAGTTTTTGGTGTGGTAAGAAACCAAACAATATCCGATAGAAATTATTTACAAAAAACGCTGTAATAGGTTTGGTTTTTTGCACAGTTCGTGTTGGTGGCTGGCTTATCTATTTTAGTTAGTCAAATTTTTCTACTTTTCCAAT
>JAGNRR010000075.1 GCA_017988595.1 Chitinophagaceae bacterium | reverse complement strand
TTGCTGCACTTTGGAAAAACGATTTTGAAGAATGGATAATGCCCAATATTCGTTGGTCATTGTTCAGTGCCATGATTTTGGGTGTGGGCATCATGATGGGTGGTGCTTGGGCTTACGATAGTTTAAGTTTTGGTGGTTATTGGGCTTGGGATCCTGTGGAAAATTCATCATTAGTGCCTTGGTTGGTAATGATAGCAGGTTTGCATACTGTAATCATCTACAAAGCCACTTCATTCTCACTTCGCACTACATTATTGTTTTTTATATTGTCGTTTTGTTTTGTTTTATATTCTACGTTTCTAACAAGAACAGGCATTTTGGGGGACACTTCAGTACATGCATTTACCGGAGAAGGAAATACACTTTTCCTGCATTTGGTTATCTTTTTATTTACATTTTTAGGCATTGGGCTTTTTCTATTAATAAAAAGATATGCAGTTTTGCCACAGGCAAAAAAAGAAGAAGAGGAATTAAGTTCACGAGAGTTTTGGATGTTTATAGGCGCATTGATATTAATTATTTCGGTGGTTCAAATTACTTATACCACATCAATGCCTGTGTGGAATAAAATGTTTGATACAAAACTGGTTATCACCGATCCAATACCACATTATAATAAAATTCAAGTTTGGATTGGTATTTTTATTGCGCTTCTTACTGCAAGTATTTATTATTTAAAATTCAAAATAAGTGATTGGAAAAAATTTTTAAAAGCCATTTCGCTTCCATTTATATTATCATTACTTTTTGGTGGTATTATTATTTATACTCAAAAAATAGTTTCATGGCAAGTAGCAATGTTACTTGTTTCAGCTGTATTTGCAGTTTTGGCAAATGGATTTTATTTAGCAAAAGTGCAAAAAACAAATTGGATAAAATGGGGTGGCAATTTAGCGCATTTAGGATTTGGATTGATGTTGGTTGGCATCGTTTTATCATCTTATAATAAAAAAGTAATTTCGGTAAATAGACTTGGGGTAGATTTTAATTTAGGAAAAGAAACTGCTGCAGAAAACAAAAAAGAAAGCCGAGAAAATGTGCTTTTATTTAAAGGCATACCTGTAAAAATGGATAAGTATTTTCTTACATATTTGGGTGATACTGTTGATGAACCAAATCATTTTTACAACATCGAATATATTCATAAAGAAGGCGATACAGGAAAAATTTTGGAGCGATTTGTGCTTTCACCTAATGCTCAAATAAATCCAAAAATGGGATTAATTACGAATCCTTCAACAAAGCATTATTGGCATAAAGATATTTTTACCTATGTAACTTCTACGATTGACAAAAGCAAAATGCAAGACACGAATAGTTATAAAACTCAACGAGTTTCGAAAGGCGACACGGTATTTTTTGCAAACGGTTACATGATTTTTGATGGTTTAAATAATAAAGTTGATAATAAAAATTACAAAAACGAAAGTGGCGATATTGCAATTAGTGCAAAAATTAAAATTTTTGATTTAGAAAAAAACCAAAGTGAAGTAAACCCTGTTTATTTTATCAGAGGAAATGCTGAAAACTTTGTGATTGACACAAATAAAAAATTAAATTTATTTGTGAAACTCAATAAAATTTTTCCAAACGAAAAAGATAAAAACATAGAACTAGCCTACAAACAACCTAGTGCTATGGACGATTACGTGATTATGAAAGCACTTGTTTTTCCATATATTAATGTGCTTTGGCTTGGAATAATTATTATGACTATCGGATTTTTATTAACGCTTTACAAGAGAATTTTGAACAAAAAATTGTAATTTGTAAAATAATATTTATATTTACCCTATTAAATTTAACTATGAAAATATTACTTAACTCGCTTTTTGGAATCTTATTTGTTTTTTCGGCTTTGGTGTTTAATTCTTGCAAGCCAGACAAATGTAAAAATGTAACTTGTGCCTATAGCGGAGCTTGTGAAGATGGACTTTGTAAATGTCAAATTGGTTATGAAGGTGATCATTGCGAAACAATAGTGAGAGATAAATTTAAAGGTGTTTATAGTGTTACGGAAGATGGCACAATTTCTGGATTTTCACAATATGCCATGAGTATTGAAGTTGGAGATAAAATTAATGAAGTACGAATTAAAAATTTTTATAATAGATATAAATCAGAAGATGTAATTGGAGTTTGTCTTAAAGATAGTTTGTTTATATATCCTCAAACCATGAGTGATGGATATAAAATTGAAGGCTCAGGTAAAATTGTAGATACTAATCCCCTTTCAGAACATTATTTTCAAAGTGCAATTATAGATTTTACATATAAAATCACTGATGCTGCAAACTTAACAGATGAATTTGGAACTGGTGGTTCTCAACCATCAAATTGGAGTAAATAAAATAATTCAACACACTTTTCTTAAAAGTAATTATTGAAAAAATAATTACTTTTTTTTTATAAAAAAATACGATGACAAAAAAAGAAGCTCGAATAATTTTTATAGGCACTCCCGATTTTGCAGTGGCAAGTTTGGAAGCTTTAATAAAAAATAATTTCAATGTTGTGGCTGTTTTGACAGCACCAGACAAAGCTGCTGGACGAGGCATGCAGGTGCAAATGTCTGCGGTGAAACAATTTGCCTTGTTAAATAAAATTCCTGTATTACAGCCCATTTCTTTAAAAGATGAAACCTTTCAAAACATTTTAGCTTCATACAAAGCAGATGTGCAAGTAGTAGTTGCCTTTAGAATGTTGCCCGAAAAAATTTGGAATATGCCGCCTCTTGGCACATTTAATGTTCATGGTTCATTATTACCAAAATATAGAGGTGCTGCTCCTATCCAACATGCAATAATTAATGGTGAATCAGAAACTGGTGTAACGACATTTAAACTTAAACATGAAATTGATACAGGCGACATTTTACTGCAAAAGAAAATTCCCATTCTTGAAGAAGATAATTTTGAAAGTTTGTATAATAAACTTCAAGAAGCTGGCGCAAATTTAATTGTAGAAACCTTGGAAAAACTTTTTAAAAATGAATTAATAGAAACACCTCAAATATTCACCGATGATTTACCTATTGCACCAAAAATTTTCAAAGAATTTTGTGAAATAAAGTGGCAACTTGAAGGAAAAAAAATTATCAACTTTATTAAAGGATTAAGTCCCTACCCTGCAGCTTTTACAATATTAAATTCCAAAAAAATGAAAATCTTTTCGGCTGTTTTTGTTGAAGAAAATCACGGAAAAGAAAATGGTAAAATAGAAAGTGATCAAAAAACTTTTTTAAAATTCTCTTGTGCAAATGGCTGGATATTTTTACATGAAATTCAACTTGAAGGAAAAAAGAAAATGCATGTAGATGAATTTTTAAGAGGTTATAAACTAGATGTGTAAAACACAATTGCAAAATATATCATAAACCTTTACAAGTCTTTAAATGAAGTAAACTTTATTGTTTATTTTTATACTTTAAATATTTCTTAAGCTTTTTATGAAAAAAATCATTTTGTTTTTTCTACTTTTTTCACTTTCAAAAGTTAGTATTTTTGCACAGCCACTTTTGCAACCACAATACCCTGATTATTCATTTCAAAGTGCGCAATTAAATGCTGAAAGAGTAAATGCTGCTTTAAAAGCAAATGAAGGAAAATTGAAAAATTTATTTTTGAGTAAAGGACTTAAATATCCTTGTTCTAATATATTATTTCGAGGATTTAAAGCTATAAATGAAATGGAACTTTGGGGAAGAAATTCAATTTCAGATACCTTTACACATATTAAAACTTACAAGGTTTGTGCATTATCTGGCATTTTGGGTCCTAAAAGATGGGAAGGTGATAGACAAGTGCCAGAAGGTATGTATTTCATTCAAGAATTTAATCCTAGAAGTGAATATCATTTATCGCTTTTGCTAAATTATCCAAACTATTCGGACATGTTTTTTTCAAACAAAGAACAACCTGGTGGAAAAATTTATATTCATGGTGGTTGTGTAACCGTTGGCTGTTTACCAATGACAAATGAATTTATTGAAGAAATTTATTCAATTTGTGTATTAGCTCGAACAAATGGCGAAATGAATATTCCTGTACAAATTTATCCAATACGATATGATGAAAAATCCTTAAATTTTATAGGAAGAGAATATAAAGATGAAACAGAAAAACAAAAATTTTGGATTAATTTAAAACAATCTTTTGATTATTTTGAAGCAAACAAAAAAACACTTCCTGTGATGTATGATGAAAATGGTAATTACATTTTCTAAACAATCTCTGGTAAAATAATCGACGATAAATCTTGAAACCCTAAACTTTGTTTATTTACTATAAAACCTTCGCCAAAACGAACACCAATTCTTTTACCTAAAAGTGCTGCTCGCTGCTCTATACTTTGAATAAAAGTATCTCCTGAAATATAAGTTTGAGGTTCTTTGGATTTACTTTTAGAAGCATTAAATTGTGAACTATAAGCTAAAATCGAAGCTTTTTTAAGTTCCCAAACTTTGCTAATATCAATTATAAATTGTGGCTCCAAATATAAATCTTGAATGTAATGAAAAACCCTTTTAGGACGCCAAGGCAATTGTTTTTTGCCATTGTTAGTTGTTTCAATTTTTATTAATCCAGATAAAAAACAAGCATCAACTATTAGTTGTGCACCTTTGCCATGATCAGGATGTCTATCATTGGTAGCATTGCAAAGTACAATATCAGGCTGATATGTTCTTATTTTTTCAATTACTTTTAATTGATTTTTTTTATTATTTTCAAAAAAACCATCTTCAAAACCAAGATTTTCTCTTATATCAATATCTAAAATTTTAGTGGCAATTGCGGCTTCTTGTTTTCTTGTTTTAATTGTTCCTCTACTGCCCAATTCACCTTTTGTTAAATCTACAATTGCAATATTATCCCCAAGGATTTTATGTTTTGCCAACAATCCACTACAACTTAATTCTACATCATCAGGATGTGCACCAAAAGCTAAAATTTTTACTTTCATAAATTCAAAATTACTTTATAAATATTAATGAACACGCTCAAAACGACCTTTACTTTCAATTTCTAAAACAAATTTTTCGATTAAACTATCTTTTGCCTGTGGTTCATAATTTGCTTTTAAATTATTATCAAATAAAATAGCTACTGTTTGCCAAATTCGAGCATTAAAACCACTTTTCATTTCTCGAATAATTTCATAACAACTTTTTCCAGTTTGACGTGCAATTAATTTTACCAATACCTGTCCTTCGTTAATTGTCAAATTCTCGATTTCATTTTTATATTTCCCAAAAAGCTCTTTCTCTTTTCTGGATTTATAAAATTTTTTAGCATCCTTACTTCTAATTTTTAATAATGCTGAATCAATATCATGTATCACAAAACTGGTTGCCACGGCGTAAGGATACACTTTATAAACATAATATCGAAGCCTATCGCGTTCTGCTTTTTGCCTTGAAGAATTTCGTCGTTGTTCCACAAGCCATTGAGGTGCTTTAGCATAAATAAAAACAGGTCTTGTATAAACAAACGGCACTTTTAAGCCATTTTCAATAATTGCATTTACCAAAATAGTATCATAAATTCCTCTTTTTCTTTTGGGAATTTTTTCTTCATCAATAGGTTCTAAACTTTCATTTTGAATTGATGAAACATTTTGCTGCGCAAAAATTAATTGTGCACAACAAAACATGTTTATCAAAAAAAACAAAATTCGAACAAATTGCATCTTGTATGTAAAAAATTACTTTGAAACAAAGTTTCGCAATTATTTCCAAAGAAAGTAATTTTAACATGTTAATTTTTTTTATTAAAAAATTGATAAACAAGACAATGCTAAACGATTAAATATAAAATAGGTATATTTTTAAAATCTAAAATAAAAATAAATGAAAAAAATACTATTATTATCTCTAGCAACTATCACATTCATGTCTTGTGAAAACATGGGTCAAATTATTAATGAATCAAGCAAGGTTTTAAATTCACTAAGTTTATCAGAAGGTGATGCTGCGAATGGATTAAAACAAGCATTGGAATTTGGAGTAAATAATGGAACTAACTTTTTAGGAAACCGTGATGGATTTTTGAAAAATGCAGCTTATAAAATTTTAATGCCAAAAGAAATTCAACAGGTAGAAGCACAAATCAGAAAAAATGCATTGGCAAACAATATTGCTGGTCCATTTTTGGATAAATTAGTAGAATCGATGAACAGAGGTGCTGAAAATGCAATGGCTGAAGCAAAACCAATTTTTGTAAATGCTATTAGATCTATGACAATTACTGATGCGTTGAAGATTGTAACTGGCGGCAATGGTCAAGCTACTGAATATTTAAGAAGAGTTACCACTGCACAATTGATGCAAAAATTTCAACCCGTAATTGCAAATTCATTAAATAAAATTAATATCAACGATCCTTGGACAAAAGTTTCAACTGCTTATAATATGATTGCAAAGAAACAAGTAACTACAAATTTAAATCAATATGTAGCCGAAAATGCAATCAACGCTTTGTTTTCACAAATTCGCCAAGAAGAAGATAAAATTAGAACTAACCCAGGTGCAAGAACAACTGATTTATTGAAAAGAGTTTTTGCATATGCTGATGCAAATCGTAGAAAATAGAAATTAAAATTGATTTGTTTTAAAACAGCGATTATTAAATAATAATCACTGTTTTTTTTAATATCTTTATTCAACCCTTTCTAATAAACAAGCAAAAAGTGTATCGGCTTTTAATTCAAAACTATTTAGATAATCTTGTTTTATAATTTTAAATTTTTTATTTTCTTTAAGAAACTTATCTATAACTATTTCATTTTCTTTTTCAAAAACCGAACAGGTAATGTATAAAAGATGCCCATTTGGCAGTACTTTCACACTTGCATTTTGTAAAATATCAAGTTGACGCTTTGCAAAATTTTCAATTTCTTTCTTTTGAAAAAAATAAAATTGCTCTGGTGTTCTAGCCCAAGTACCACTTCCTGTACATGGCACATCGCAGATTACAAAATTAAAATTTTCTTCAAGTAAGGCTAAGTCTTTTTCTTTATTTACATTTATCAATAATATTTTTTCAGCCTTTAGTTTTAATAATTCAAATCTTGAAATCAAACTTTCTAAAATATTTTCTCTAATATCCGATACATAAACTTTTATATTTTTAAACTTATCTAAAAGCAAAATACTTTTGCCTCCGCTGCCTGCACAACAGTCCCAAACTAAATCTGAGGATTTTAATTCTGGAAAAAATTCTGCACATCGTTGTGAATTATAGTCTTGAACAACAAAATCGCTTGGTGGAATTAATGTTTCAAGATTTATTTTTTTAGAAAACGAAAAACAGTTTTCTCTAATTTCTTTTCCAAAAGATTTCAGATTTTGTTTGAGTATTTTCTCGTTTTTGCGCAAGCGAATAAATACATTTGGTTCGTCATAAAACGAATTTCGATAGTCTATACTATTAATTTCATTGCTTATTTCGTCTTGAGCTCTGTATGTATTTCGCCATTCAAATTTTTCTGCTAAAAAAATAAGTTTTTTGTCAAGACTAAAGTCAATAGCTTCTACTAGAACTGTAAAATGATTTTCAAAAAATTGCTTTTCATTTTCATTTTTAAGAAATAAAGCAATAAAGACTAATTCTTCAAATTTCAAATGCCTGTTTTCTTTGCCTGTTCGATATACAGCATATAAATATTGAGCAATAAATTTTCGATCTTTAGAGCCAAATTTTTTATTTTTTTTAAATTGCTTTTTTAAAAATAAATGCAAGGGTTCATCTCCTTTGTAAAGATTAAATATTTTTTTTGCCTCAATAATATGTTGATTAATAAATTTATTTTCCATTACACTTGAAATACTCCTAATTTAAATTCTTCAAAATTAGGATTGTTATTTGCTGCTAAAATGCCATTACTAATCACTTTTCTGGTTTCCAAAGGATCAATTATGGCATCAACCCATAAACGGGCTGCTGCATAATATGGCGAGGTTTGTTTGTTGTATTTATCAATAATTTCATTAAGCATTATTTTTTCAGTTTCAGCATCAATTGTTTCGCCTTTCTTTTTCATCGAAGCAACTTGAATTTGTAATAACACTTTTGCAGCTTGTTCGCCACCCATCACTGCAATTTTTGCATTGGGCCAAGCATAAATAAATCTTGGGTCATAAGCTTTTCCACACATGGCATAATTGCCTGCGCCATAACTATTCCCAATGATTATTGTAATTTTTGGAACAATAGAATTTGCAACTGCATTTACAAGTTTTGCACCATCTTTTGTAATACCCGAATGTTCACTTTTACTACCAACCATAAATCCAGTAACGTCTTGAAGAAAAACTAATGGAATTTTCTTTTGATTACAATTTAAAATAAATCGTGCAGCTTTATCTGCACTTTCGCCATAAATCACGCCACCAATTTGCATTTCGCCTTTTCCAGATTTTGTTATCAATCGTTGATTGGCAACTATTCCAACAGCCCAGCCATCAATTCTGGCATAGCCACAAACAATTGTTTTGCCATAACTTTTTTTGAATTCATCAAATTCGGAATTGTCCACTATTCTATTTATAATATCTAAAATATCATATGGTTTTGCATTATCAGGATGATAAATACCATAAATTTCTTCTTCTTTTAAAGTTGGTTTTGCTGGTTTTATTCTATCAAATCCTGCTTTTGGTTTTTCGCCAAGTTTGCTTATTATTCGTTTTACTTGATCTAAACTTTCTTTTTCAGTTTTGAAATGATAATCTGCAATGCCACTTATTTCATTATGTGTAATTGCACCTCCTAATGTTTCTGCATCAACATCTTCACCAACAGC
>JAGNRR010000001.1 GCA_017988595.1 Chitinophagaceae bacterium | reverse complement strand
ATTAAATGATGCGAATAATCACTTAAAAGCAATGAATAAATTCTATAGTAATTTAGTAAATGCTTCTGATGCTATGCAAAATAGTGTTGAAGATGCTAATAAAGCTAAAGACCAAATGAAATCATTAGCTTCTAACTTAAGCACATTGAACCAAGTTTATGGCAACATGCTTAATGCGATGCAAGGACGCTAGTTTTTAAAAACTATTTCAAAAAATCAAATAAATAACGTATTTTTTTATATAAATAAAAATCATAAAAGTAGAAGATGTCTATACCTAAGGAGCCCAGGCAGTTAATGATTAACTTGATGTATTTGGTACTTACAGCCTTGTTGGCGTTGAACGTATCAAATGAAATTTTGAATGCATTTAAAATTGTAGACAAAAGTATATTAAGGTCTAATGATAACATTGACCAAAAAAATAAAGCAACTATCTTTAATTTTGATGATGCACTTGCAGATTCAAAAATCACTAGTGAGAAAAGAGCTAAAATAACTGCTGCAAAAGAATTGGCAATGCAAGCTCAAACAATGAGTAGCGAAATGGTTTCTACACTTGAAAATTATCGTAAAATGATAATTGATGCAGCTGGAGGGATTGATCCTGAAACAAACAATATTAAAAAACAAGATGATTTAGAATCTGCTACTCGAATAATGATTAAAGAGGGCAATGGTGCTAAAATGCTTGAGCAATTAAAAGCATTCAAAGAAAAAATTTCAGGATTAGTTGTTGCAGGGGATGGTTCTAAAGAATTGAATCTTTCAGCTAGTGCGGAAGGTTTTGCAAAATTATTACCACTTAATTTTGATATTGAAAAAAATGCTGACAATCCTGGTGATGATTGGAGTTTTGCAAATTTTAACATGGTTCCTGCAGTAGCAGCAGTAACTATTATGGATAAATATATCAATGACGTTAAAAACTCTGAATCAGCTGTAATGGATGAACTTTGGGCAAAAGCTTTTGGAGAGAAAAAACAAATGAATTTAGTATTTACAGACTATGCTGTAATTGTATCTCCTGAAAACCCATATTTGCTTCCTGGTCAAAAGTATAAAGCAACTATGATGCTTGGTGCTTATAATAAAAAGCAACAAAACTTAACTATTACAGTAAATGGACAGTCAATTCCAGTAAGAGACGGTATTGCAACTTATGAAGCAACTGCAACTTCAATTGGTGAAAAGCCATTAACTATTGGAGCAAGTTATGTAGATTTAAATACAGGTGCAAGAGTAAATGTAACTCCAGTAAAAACATCATATTTTGTTGGAGAACCACAAGCATCAGTTTCTTTAGATAAAATGAATGTATTTTATCAAGGTGTACCAAATCCAATTACGATTTCGGCTTCTGGTATTCCAGCAGGAAATCTTGATATAAAAGCAGGTGACGGAATTAGTTTAAAAAATGTTGGAAATGGTAAATACGAAGTAATGGCTTCAAAAACAGGAACTTCATCAATAACATTAGTTGGTAAATTGCATGATGGTTCTACAAAAACATTTGGTCCTTTTACTTATAGACTTAAAAGATTGCCTAAACCAAATCCAGAAATTGCGAATAGTCAAGATGGAGGAAGTATGATGGCAAATAAACTAAAATCTCAAATTGGTATTTTTGCTAGACCACCTGAAGGTTTTGAATTTGATGTGAAATATAATGTAACTTCGTTTGAAATATATTATTTACCAAAAAATGGAGAACCTAAAATTGCAAATTCTAAAAATGCATATTTAACAGGACCTAATGCCGATCCAACTGTTTCGAATATAATGAAAAGTTTACGAGTAGGAGATAGAATATGGTTTGAAAATATTAAAGCAATTGGACCAGATGGTGTGAATAATAAAATTGGAACAATTTCATTTAATTTAGATAATTAATTTATAAAAAAAGAGAATATTAAAACTTATGAAAAGTATATTTAATAAAAGCAAATTAATTTTAACTGGATTGTTGTTTTCGGCAACATTTGTTATTGCACAACCTGGAACGCAACCCAATGTTCCAAGTGTAATAGATCCAAATGTTAATCCTGCAAATAATAATGCTGTTACTGAGAATTGGGTTCCATCTCTTAGACCTGAAGGTGCAATTGATAGAGTTCCTCATAAGCATATATTATCTCCATGGCAACCTGTTCGTGAAGCAGATGTATTATGGCGAAAAGTAGTTTGGAGAGAAATTGATACACGTCAAAAACAAAATTTTGCTTTCCGTTATCCTGGTGATGAATACACTGGTGGTGGTATGTATATTGAGATTTTAATGCACGCTATCAAAACTTCTGCGATTACAGCTTTTGAAGATGAACGTTTTACAACTCAATTGTCAATGGAGCAAGTTTATAGAAAAGTAGTTGGCGAACCAGATTCTACAATTGTAGAAGATTTTGAAGGAAATCAAACTTTAGTTATAAATAATCCGTCATTTAATCCTGATAATATTACTAAATTTAGAGTAAAAGAAGAATGGATATTTGATAGAAATATTGGTAGAATGGTTTGTAGAATTATGGGTATAGCTCCATATATTGATAACTATAAAAATGGTACTTTTAGAGGTTCATTACCTATGTTTTGGTTAAATTATCAAGACGTGAGAAAAGTGAATGTAAACTATGAAGTGTATAATCCTGAAAACGATGTGTTTAGAATTACTTGGGATGATTTCTTTGAAAAAAGAATGTTCAGTTCATTTGTTTATAAATCTTCTATAAATAATCCATTTAATACTACAATAGATTCATACAAAAAAGGTATTGATAGAATGTATGAATCAGAAAAAATTAATGAAACATTATTTAATAAAGAACACGATCTTTGGACGTATTAATTTATTAAACCATATTTAATTTTAAAAAATCCTGATAATATTATCAGGATTTTTTTTTGATTACACATATTATACTTTCGTTTTTGCTTGTACCAAGAAGCAATTTATTTATTTGAAATTTATTTTTTATATTCAATAAAATAATAAATTTTATGATTTGAAGTTTTGTATTTATATTTATGCATTAAAAATATAAATCTATGTACAAATACATTTCAACATTAATGCTATTTATTTTCTCAACTTTTGTAGTAAAAGCTCACGAGGAAAATATATTAAACCAAAAAGATATAAATGCTAATATTACACCATATAATGATGCAGCGGATGTATTAAAAGGTTTAAGTACAAAGCATTTGTATAAACAACAAGCTTGGATAAATTTTCAACAACAACATCCAAGTTGGGGAGCAAAATTTAATTATTATTCAAAATTGCCACACCGTGCTTTTGGCGAACCAATTGTTTTTAATGGTGGAGGTTCAAATCCAGTTGAAAAAGCAAAAGCGTTTATAGCTAGCGAATTTGCAGGGTTTAATATTCCGCTTCAAAATTTAGTGGTAACCAGAAATAGCAATGACGGAAAATATATTAATGTAGATTTTAAACAACAACATCAAGGTTTAAATATTTTGTTTAGTAGAGTTTCGGTTCGTTTTACACAAGACCTAAAAATTGCAATGGTTGGCTTAGATGCACATACTCAAATTCCAGAAAATTTGCCAGTTAATATTACTGCAGTAGAAGCGATGAATTTTGCAGCACAACAACTAGTTACGCCAATTTTAGAGTCAAAAGTTTCTATAGATATGAAAATAATTGCATTACCAGAAGATGGAAAATACAATTACAAAAAAGTTTATGAAGTAAAAATAAAAACACAAGATACTAAAGAAATGGAAGGCGATTATACATGCTATGTTTCTGCAGAAGATGGAAAAATTTTGTATCGCTTCAATAAAGTGAAACGAATTTCTTATGATATTAATGCAAGTGTGCATTTGACAGGACCTTATGTTGCACCAATTTTATTGCCTTTGCGCAATTTAAAAGTTGTAGATAATGCAACTACTTTTTACACGAATGCAAATGGAACTGTAGTTACTTCTGGCGCAACAGCAAATTCTACAATTTCATTAGAAGGCCGTTGGGTGAAAGTGGTTACAACTCAAAATGGAACAACAGCTGCTTCAACAAATGCAAATGTTAGTGTAGCAAATTCTACATTTACATATCCAGTTACAGCACCAAATGCTACTGTTGCACATTTTACATGTTATTATCATGTAGATGTTGTTCACGATTTTATGAAAACAAAATTACCAGCTGCATTTACAAATATGGATAATCCTTTACTTGCTAGAGTAGATCGAACTGATGGAAATTGCAATGCGTTTTATAATGGAACAAGTATTAATTTTTATACCGCATCAAATGGTTGTAATCAATTTTCATTGATTGGCGACGTAATGTATCATGAATATGGACATGGCATTACAAATGTATTTTGGCAATCACAAGGACAAAGTTTTGATAATGGTGGAATGGGCGAAGGTTATTCAGATACTTGGGCTTTTTCAATTAATGATAATCCTATAATTGGATTAGGTTATTCTTCTACAAATCAAAATGCTACGATTAGAAGATATGATTTGGCACCAAAAGTTTATCCTCAAGATATTCAAGGCGAAGTGCATGCCGATGGTGAAATAATTGCTGGAGCATGGTGGGATACTAGAATAAATATGGGTAGTTCATCAATGATGAGTACTTTATTTGGTTTATCTCATTCGGGATTAGCAAACGGACCTGATGGTGCAGAAGGTCAAGTTTATTATGATATTTTAATAGATGCATTACAATATGATGATACTGATGCAAATCTAAATAATGGAACGCCAAATTTTAATGCCATAGTTACTGCATTTGCAAAACACGGTATTTATTTGTTGAGTAATACAGAACTTGATCATAGTGAACCGGGTGTTGTAAATTCAGCCATTACAGTTCCTATTGAAGTTGAAGCTACAGTTGATTTTCCTGCATTTTTAGGTGCAATTAAAATGTTTTATAGAGAAAAAGGAACTTCTTCTTTAGATTCATTAGTGTTAAATCAAGTAGGAAGTACAAATATTTACAATGCAAATTTTCCAAACACAACTGCAGGCAAAGTGTATGAATATTATTTTGCAGCTTATGATAATTTAAATACGTATAGTGTTATCAATCCAGTGTTTTCAAAATTTGTTGGCGCTACAAACAAAAGAAATTTACCACATTATTTATTTGTAGGTTATACACCAAAATGGCAAGAATTTTTCTCTGATCCAAACACTTTAACAGGATGGCAAGTAGGTAATTATACTGGCGATTTAGCGCCACGTGGTTTATGGATTATAGATGTTCCTGTTCCTTCTTATCAAAATATTTCAGACACAACTACAATTGTTCAAACTAAATATGATGTTGATGGAGGCGGAAAATGTGCAATTACTGCAAATGCTAATTCGTCAACAACATCAGTTGGAAGCCAAGATGTAGATGGCGGAAGAACAACATTGGTTTCTGATGCAATAAATATAGCTGGTTATCAACGTCCATTTTTAAGTTATTATCGTTGGTTTACAAATAGTCAAGGTTCAAATGCCGAAAAGGATTTGTGGCAAGTAGATATTAGTTATGATAATGGAGCAAGTTGGATTTCGGTTGAAAAAACTTATAAACCAGATGTAAGCTGGAGAAGAGCAACGATTGAACTTTTCCCAGGAGCAGGAAATAGCGTAAAGGTAAAATTTGTAGCAATTGATAGCGCAGTTGGTGGCGGCGGTGGTGCTTTAGTTGAAGCAGCTAGATGCACTTGAAATTTTAGATATTGGAGAAACTGCAGTAAGCGTAAAAAATGTAATTGAATATAAACCAATGGTATATCCAAATCCAGTTAACGATTATTTGCAAATTATTGCACCACAAAGTGGCAAACTATCATACGAGCTACTAGATGCTGTTGGAAGAATGGTTTATAAAAATGAAAATAATGCTATAAAAAATATTCCAATTTCTATAAATACAAAAACATTTTCTAACGGAACTTATTTTATAAAAATAAATCAAGATGGAAAAACGTATTCTCAAAAAATTACAATTAAACATAATTAAGTTTTTTTTATAAATAAACTAAAATCCCACTCCATTAATGAGTGGGATTTTTTTATCTTTGTTGAATATTATAAACATATGAATAATTTAAAAGATATTGCACATCAAGTAAGAAGAGATATAGTAAGAATGGTTCACGCTGTTCAAAGCGGCCATCCCGGTGGTTCATTAGGCTGTACAGATTTTTTGGTTGCCTTATATTTTAAAATAATGAAACATGATGCAGTCTTTAAAATGGATGGAAAAAATGAAGATTTATTTTTTTTAAGTAATGGGCACATATCACCTGTTTTTTATTCAGTGTTAGCAAGAAGCGGCTATTTCCCTATTTCAGAATTGGCTACATTTCGAAAATTAAATTCTCGACTTCAAGGACATCCTGCTACTCATGAACATTTGCCAGGTGTGCGAATTGCTTCTGGCAGTTTGGGTCAAGGATTGAGTGTGGCAAACGGTGCTGCACTGGCAAAAAAATTAAATAAAGACTCTCAAACTGTATTTGTTTTATTAGGCGATGGCGAATTGCAGGAAGGTCAAAACTGGGAAGCAATAATGTTTGCGGCACACAATAAAGTAGATAATTTAATAGCCACCGTAGATTATAACGGACAACAAATAGATGGGCCTACAAATGAGGTTTTAAGCCTTGAAAATTTGGAAAATAAATGGCTAGCATTTGGCTGGGATGTTTTAAAAATGGATGGCAATGATATGGATGACATTTTGAAAACCATGGAAGAAGCAAAATCAAAATTGGGCAACGGTAAGCCAATTTGTATTTTGATGAAAACAGTTATGGGTAAAGGAATCGATTTTATGGAAGGAACTCATGAATGGCACGGCATTGCACCTAATGATGCACAATTGGAAAATGCACTTTCGCAACTACCTGAAACTTTGGGCGATTATTAATGAAATTTCAAAAAATAAATAAATTATTTTTCTTGCTAATAATTTTAGCAAGTTTTTTTGTTTCCAATAAAATTTTTGCACAACAAAAAAAATCTAGAATATTATTTATTGTCGATGCATCATCTAGTATGACAAATAAATGGAATTTAAACAATACTAGATTTGATGTTGCTGGAAATATTTTATTAAAAATTGTAGATAGTATTTATGCTAGAAATAATGAAATAGAATTTGGGCTTCGTGTTTATGGCTCTGAATTTCCTGCAATTCAAAAAGTTTGTTATGATACAAAATTGGAAGTGCCTTTTAATTTGCAAAATGCCTATCAAATAAAAAATAGACTGAAATATATAAATAATATAGGCACTTCACCAATTGCCTACAGTCTTGAACAAGCTGCATCGAATGAAATAAATAATGAAAATGATTTTGATTACAGTATTATTTTTATAACCGATGGTGGCGAAACTTGCGATGGCGATATTTGTAAAACGTATCAAGAATTATTATCAAAAAAAATAAAAGTAAAACCTTATATCATTGGTCTTGATAAAAATGAACTGCTGCTGAATTATTATAATTGCATGGGAAAATACATTGAAGTTTCAAATGTGGAAGATATTGATAAAGCAGTAGAATTAATTCTTCTAGATTTTAAAGTTATCTATGAAAAACCTAAGACATTAAATATTGAAACAAAATATGCAAAGCCAGAGCCAATAAAAGAAGCTCCAATTGTAAAAAAAGAACCCGAGAAAATTAAAATTGAAGAACCAAAACCAATTGAAAAGCCAATTGAAAAACCAAAGCCAATAGAAATAAACAAAACTTCTTTTTCTACTATTATTGAAAAAAGCAGAATAAAAATAGGTTACAACACAATCATTCCAATTGAAATTCTAACTAAGAAAAATAATTTTAAGGCTGCGCTCCATTTTAATTTCGAAGAAGAAAAAGCTAAAATAGAAGAACCTGTTGTTATTAAAAAAGAAATTAATGTAATACCTAAAATGCCCACTAAAGTAGTTAAGCTTTTGCCAATTATTGGGCTGAAAAAAGAAACTGTAACAGCTAAGAAAAACGTTTTTAAAACTAATTTAAACTTCGTGTTTGAAAAAGAAGTGGTAAAAGAAAATGTAGTTTTTAAAAAATTAAATTCTATTTCTGCTAAAACATTTTTAATTTCAAAACCAACTTTTGTTTCCGCATCAAAGAAAAAAAACCAATTTAAATCTGCACTGCGTTTTACATTCGAACCCGAGCATGAAAATATTGTTTTCAGAAAATTGGATGTCATTCCCGCTCGACACAGGTATACGTACGCTTATAAAATAAATAATTTGCCGCCAAGAAAAAATAATTTTGCTGCAAATATT
This sequence comes from Chitinophagaceae bacterium, assembly GCA_017988595.1. Taxonomy (GTDB): domain Bacteria; phylum Bacteroidota; class Bacteroidia; order Chitinophagales; family Chitinophagaceae; genus JAGNRR01. The sequence continues at coordinate 25,219 of JAGNRR010000001.1, read as the reverse complement.
ACCATTAATCTTCCAAAACCTGAGCCTAAAAAAATAGAAGTGGTTGATTTAACTAAGCCAAAACCAAAACCAATGCCAACTTCTGCGGATGACATTTCTTATGAAATAAAAACTGAAACAAGTGCCACTACTGAAGTGCAAATTTATTTTACCGATGGAAAAAGTAAAACATATCCTAATGCTCGACCACAAATAGAAGTTTTAAATTCAGGAGATAAAGCATCGATTAAAAAATTTGTAAGAAACATGAACGGCAATATTCCTGCTTCTGAAAAAATAAATGCGGGCACGTATGATTTTATCGTACTTGGACAGCGAGATTTGTATGTAAAAAATATTGCTATCGAAGCCAATAAAATTAATAAAGTGTATATTAAAGTTACCGAAGGCAGTTTGCAATTTGCATATATTGGAAATGCTAAACGCCCGGTAGAATTTAATGCAGTTGTAAAAAGATTATTTAGCCAAGACCCAACTGTGGTTCAAAAATGTATTGAAAAAAATCCTTATGAACCAGGCAATTATAATGTGCGAATAGAAACTTTGCCGCCAAGCCGTTTTACTACAGATATAACATTTAATGCCATTACAGAATTGCAAATTCCAGAACCAGGCTATTTGCAAATTAGCAATTCTACACCTCGTGGAAAAGTAGTGTTACAAACCGTTTTGGGCGATCAATATGTTAGTTTTTTTGATATGAATATTACAGGAAATGTATTGAATCAAAAAATAGAAATTCAACCTGGGGTTTATAAAATTATTTACTTAGCCGATCCAAATGTGGCACAACTTGGTTCTAAAGAAATTGAATTTAGAGTAAAAAGCAATTTGACAACAACTGTAGAATTGCAATAAAAAATTATTTATCTTTATTATCAAGTTCAGGAGTTGCCATTGTTCTTGCCAAAAATGATTGCGTTCCTTTTTTACTTTTAAAAACTCTTGTTGCCCAAATTATTCCTATAAGAATTCCTAATATAAAAATTGATATTCCTAAATAAATTCCAAGTTTAGAATTTAAATTTTCTATAATTAATAAACCAATGATTGCACCAAGTAAAGTAGGAGATATAAATATCTTTAACCAGCCAATTTATTCTATTATAAGTTCAAAAAATTTATACATTATTTTTTATTCCTTAATTCCTCTAAAATTTTTTGGTATTCCTTTTCTTCATCGAACCAATCATTTTTTTTGTAAATCGAAAAATAATCATTTGCCAAAAATGCGCCCCATATTAAGGTTACCCAAAATGGTCTTATTCCAATAAGAAATCCGCTATCGTAACTCCAATAATACAACCATAAAAAAATATTTACCACCGCAAAAAGCATTGCATTTTTTTTGAATTGTATTCTTCTTTGAGCTAAACGTAAAATTTCTTGGTTTTTTTGTTCTTGAACTTTTACCAATGCCATTGATTCGTTGCTGCTAGTTTGGTTTTCCATAGTTATATTTTTTTTATATTAAGCCTTCTTTTAATAAATCATGAAGATGAATGATGCCAATGTATATATTATTTTCGGCAACTATTAATTGCGAAATATTATTTTCTTGCATAAGATTTAAACCTTCTACAGCTAGCACATTTGGCGAAATAGTTTTGGATGTTTTTGTCATAATATCGGTGGCGGTAATATTTTTCAAATCATCTTTGTCTGCTAACATTCGTCGCACATCGCCATCGGTTATGATGCCAATCAAGTTATTTTCATTGTCCACCACGGCAGTTGCGCCCAATCTTTTGGAACTTATTTCGTTTATAATCTCTTTTAAAATAGTGTTGCCATACACTTTTGGAATTTCATTTTTCGATGAAAGATCTATTACTTTCAAATACATTCTTTTGCCCAATGCACCACCAGGATGAAATTTTGCAAAATCGCTTGCCGAAAATCCTTTCAATTGAAGCAAACACATTGCCAAGGCATCGCCCATTGCCAATTGGGCTGTGGTGCTGCTTGTTGGCGCCAAATTATTGGGACACGCTTCTTTGCTCACCGTACAATTTAAAAAATAATCGGCTTGGGTGGCTAAATAAGATGTTTCATTTCCGCAAAGCGCAATGATGGGATGTTTAAAATTTTTGAGCAATGGCACAAGCACTTTTACTTCTTCGCTTTCGCCACTTTTCGATATCAGCATTGCAATATCATTTTCTTGCATCATGCCCAAATCGCCATGGATAGCGTCGGCGGCATGCATAAATAATGCTGCTGTGCCTGTACTATTTAATGTAGCTACAATTTTTTGAGCTATCAAGGCACTTTTGCCAACACCACTAATTACCAATCGCCCTTTTGATGACGAAATAAGTTGCACAGCATCAGCAAAAGAAGTATTTACATAATTGATAAGATGCAAAAGCGAATCGGCTTCTAATTGAATCGTTTTTTTTGCATGTTGGATAATGTCGTCGTTGGTCAAAATGGATAAATTTATTTTTCAAAATTAATCATTCTAATTTTAATTACCTTTGAAAAATTATTTTTTGATAGCCTATATATCTTTAAATTGAACAAAGCAAAAAATACATTATTAAAAGTAATTGAACCCCAACGGAAAATTAGTTTTGCCGATTGGGTGCTTCATTTGTTAAGTGTTTTTTTGTTATTGCCATTGTTTATGCTTTTTCATAGTATCATTCCCAATGTGCATTTTCCTTATCACTTAGATGAAATTTTATTATTTCTTTTTTTATGGATGATGATAGAGTTGTTATTGATTTCCATAAAACCATTTGCACTTGGCGCTTTGATGGCGGTGATACTTTTTTTAGCTTATGGCTCAATAAAAAATACTTATGGTTTTGTGTCCTTGGCAAATGATTATAGAGCCATTGTTTATGCCATGCTTTATGAGGTGGATAAAGAAAATGTGTTGTTTTCAAAATTTCCAATTTTCCCAAACACCACCAAAATTACTCATGCCGTAAATTTTAATCATCCCGATGTGCGCCAATTTGCATTGCAAGCCACCTTGGAAAATTTTCATGATATCCAAAAAAATCATCAATATCGAATGTTGATTCAATGTTTTGCGGTGTTTAAAAAAATAAATACCAATTGGAATTATGTGAGCGATCCAAAATCCAATGAATATTATGCCAAAGCCAGCGAATCTACAAAATTGCTTTCGGGCGATTGCGACGACCATGCCATTTTGATGGCGGCATGCATCAAAGCCATTGGCGGAAAAGCTAGATTGATAAGAACCAAAGGGCATCTTTATCCTGAATTATTTATTGGAAATCAATATGATATGGATAATATTAATTACCTCATCCGTCAAGAATTATTTAAGGATGAAATTAAAAATGAGCCTATAAAAAGCCACACCGATAACAATAATGATTATTGGATAAATATGGATTACACCAAAAATTATCCTGGTGGTCCGTTCCTCAGCCCAGAAGTTTATGGGGTGTTGAATCTATTTTAAGGATTATACTTTTCTGCCCACATTGGTCTTATGACTTACGAGCCCAAGTAGTAAAAGTTCATTGGTGAAAACAGTAAGGTAGGTGAATAAAATTGTAGAAGAAAATAATGTAAACTTTCGTATTTTTTGGAGTTAAGAGTAATTTGACCATACCAAATTGCTGAATCAAAATGACTTTAAAATTTGCTATATTTGTTCAAGATTTAGAAATAAAAATAATGAATAAAATTGTTTCAAATGAGTTAGCAACCAAAATATCAGAATTACTAATTTCTGCAAGAACTAAAGTATTGCAGACCGTAAATCACACGATGGTTTTGACCTATTTTGAAATCGGAAGAATGATAATAGAAGAAGAACAAAACGGTAAAGAAAGAGCTGATTATGGTAAACAAATAATAAAATCGCTTTCTGAACGATTAACACAAGAATTTGGAAAAGGGTTTTCACAAAGAAATCTAGAACAAATTCGTCAATTTTATTCTGTTTATTCAAAAACGCAGACACTGTCTGCGGAATTTAAAAAAAGTAAGACACTGTCTGACGAATTCAATTTAAGTTGGTCGCATTATATGAAGTTGATGAGAATTGATGACGAACAGGAAAGAAAATTTTATGAAATAGAATCATATAAGAACAATTGGAGTTTACGAGAACTGAACCGACAATATGACTCAGCCCTTTATACTCGTTTGGCATTAAGCAAAGACAAAAATGAAATTTTACAACTTTCTACAAATGGGCAAACCTTAGAAAAACCACAAGATGCAATAAAAGACCCTTATATTTTAGAGTTCATTGGCTTACCTGAAAATTCCAACTATTCTGAAAGCGATTTAGAACAAAAACTAATTGATAAGTTAGAACACTTTTTATTAGAATTAGGAAATGGATTTACGTTTGTGGCTAGACAAAATAGAATCAGTTTTGACGATAAACATTTTAGAGTAGATTTAGTGTTTTACAACAGAATTTTAAAATGCTTTGTACTTATTGACTTAAAAATTGGAGAACTAAAACACCAAGATATTGGACAAATGCAAATGTATGTCAACTATTATGACAGGCAGATAAAACTAGAAGAAGAAAATAAAACAATAGGAATCATTTTATGCCAAAACAAAAGCGAAGCAGTAGTAGAATTCACTTTGCCAGAAAATAATACACAAATTTTTGCAAGTAAATATTTGACAGTTTTGCCGAGTAAAGAAACATTAATTCAATTAATAAACAATAAAGATAAATAATAACTAGGCCTTTGTTAACGTTGGTCTTATAACCTACGAACCCACGTTGTAAAAGTTCATTGGTGAAAACAGTAAGGTAGGTGAATAAAATTGTTGAAGAAAATAATGTAAAAATACTTATATTTGGGAGTTAGCAGTAATTTTTGAGGAACACAAAATATGACTTACAAAATCGCATTTCTACTTTTAATAAGCAATCTTCTTTTTGCTCAAGACAAATCTCAAACTTATATCAATATTTCCAATTCCTATTATGATTCTACAAATATAAAGTCGATTTATGAACCAACTATTAATGAAATTACATTAAATCTGAATTCAACATTTGAATTTTGGAGCAGACCTGATTATGGCTGTAGAAGTTGGAAGAGTTATGAAGGAACATGGACAAAGAAAAAAGGGTTTTATTTTTTTAAACATGAGTATGATGTATTTGAAAGTGATGTAAGATTACATTTTAAAAAAGATTCTCAGGATATTTATATTATAAGATTTCGAACAGACCAATCTTCTGAATTGCTAAACCGAGATGTTAAAATTACATACTGTTATGATTTTGATTCTCAAATTAAGGACATTGATGTAAACATGAAGCTATCAATGAGTAATTCAATTGAAATTCCATTTGCTAATATTCCCAACCATGACAAACTCGCTTCAATCAGAGTGGAATACCTTTTAAACTCCAGAGGTAAAAGATTTGATTTTATAACAGAAAGTAATATTATAAATCAAAAACTTGGTACGATACCTAATATTACGGATTTTGAAATGGTAGAAATTCCAAAGGGTGAAAAGGTATTTGTTTTAATTAAAGGAAAAATAAACAAAGATACTTTAGAAATTATCTCTTCAGAAAAAACCACATCGACTAACAGAGATTGGAAAGATGAAATGAAATTCAAAAGGTTCTATTTATTGCAAGATTAATACTACTGTCATCCACCACTAAAAACCAAAAAACAATGTGGGCTGTATAGCTTTCCGTACTCGTTGGTCTTATGACATACGAACCCAAGTAGTAAAAGTTCGTTATTGAAAACACCAACCCAGGTGAATTTTTTTCTCAATTTAATATCAGTATTTCATGTCTTTTCATTTTCCCAAACAGTTGTAACTTGCGCTTTCGATGTCAGAAAATGTTATAAAAATAAAAGGGGCTAAACTTCATAACCTTAAAAATGTAAGTGTCGATATTCCTATCGGAAAATTTGTGGTCATCACTGGGGTTAGTGGCAGCGGAAAATCGTCCTTAACTATGGATACCTTATTTGCCGAAGGACAACGGCGCTATATGGAAAGCCTGAGTTCTTATGCGCGCCAATTTGTAAAAAACATGAACAAACCTTTGGTGGACAGCATCGAAGGACTTTGCCCTGCTATTGCCATTGAGCAAAAAGTAAATAGCAGTTCTACACGTTCTTCTGTGGGGTCTATTACCGAAATCAACGATTATTTGCGCTTGCTTTTTGCCAAAATCGGAAAAACATTTTCGCCCATTAGCGGCAAAGAAGTAAAAAAAGATACTGTGAGCGATGTCATTAATTTTATCACTTCGCTTCCCGAAAAACAAAAAGTATTATTGCTGATTCCACTTCCAAAACATGCACACAAAAACCCAACTTATTTTCTCGAAGAAATTCTGCAACAAGGTTTTACACGCTTGTATAATTTGAAAAATAAATCCTACAGCAATATCGAAGAATTGCTTGCAACTAAAAAAATCAGTTTCGATGAAGATGATTATATTTTAATAGACCGTTGGGTGAGCAAAAATTTTGAAGAAGATGAATTGCATCGTTTGGCAGATAGCATTCAGCTTGCTTTTGATGAAACCAATGGCGATGCTTTTTTAGAAATAGAAAATACGATGCATCATTTTTGCAATCGATTTGAGCAAGATGGGATGTTATTTGATCAGCCTTCGGCAAATCTTTTTTCATCAAACAATTCTTATGGTGCTTGTCCGCAATGCGAAGGTTATGGACAAATGATTGGCATTTCGCCAGAGCTTATTATTCCAAACACCAACCTTAGTATTTATGACGATGCGGTGGCTTGCTGGAAAGGCGATAAGATGAGCGAATGGAAACACGAATTTATTAGAAACGCAAAAAACAATTCTTTTCCCATTCACAAACCAATAAAAAATTTATCCGAAAAAGAAACACAACTCTTATGGCAAGGCAACGGCGGAATTGATGATTTTTTTAATATGGTAAATCAAAATTTATATAAAATTCAATATCGAATTATGCAAGCTCGATATCGAGGAAAAACAAAATGTTCTTCGTGCAATGGCACCAAATTAAGAAAAGAAGCGCTCTATGTAAAAATTGAAAATACTACAATTGCTTCGTTGTTTGATATGCCCATTGACAAATTGCAAGTTTGGATGAATGCATTGAAACTTGATGTTACTTCAAAAAAAATTAGTGAACGATTGATTTTAGAAATCAATAATCGATTGAACACCTTGATGATGGTGGGTTTAAATTATTTAACACTATCACGAAGTGCAAATACCTTGAGCGGTGGCGAAAGTCAGCGTTTGCAATTGACCAGAATTTTAGGTTCTAATCTTAGTGAAAGCCTTTATATTTTGGATGAACCCAGCATTGGTTTACATTCTCGAGATACTGCAAAATTGATAGAAGTATTGCAACAATTAAAAAATTTGGGCAATACAATTGTACTTGTAGAGCATGATGAAATGATTATGAAACACGCCGATTATATAATAGACATGGGCGTTTATGCTGGAAAAAATGGGGGAGAAGTTGTTGCAATTGGCGATTACAAAACCATTCTTAAAAACAAAAAAAGTTTAACAGCGCAATACTTAAGCGGCGCAAAAAAAGTTTTTTTGAAAAATAAAAAAATAAAAAAAGTAAACAGCATTTCGTTATTGGGTTGCCGACAGCATAATTTAAAAAACATTGATGTAGAATTTCCGTTGAATATGATTTGTGCAGTTACAGGCGTTAGTGGAAGTGGAAAAACAACCTTGATAAAACAACTTTTATATCCAGCTATAAAAAATGCATTAGGTGAATATGAAGTAAAACCAGGACTGTTTGATGAACTTAAAGGCGATGTCAAAGCTATAAAAAACATTGAAATGGTGGATCAAAATCCAATTGGTCGATCCTCAAGGTCCAATCCAGTAACTTATGTAAAAGCCTATGATGAAATACGAAATTTATTTGCTGCGCAAAAATTAGCAAAAATTCGAGGGTATAAATCGGGTCATTTTTCGTTTAATGTAGATGGCGGCAGGTGCGATGAGTGTAAAGGCGAAGGTTCGATAACTGTAGAAATGCAATTTCTTGCCGATGTGCATTTGCTTTGTGAAAGCTGTAAAGGAAAAAAATTTAAAGAAGAATTGCTGGAAGTAAAGTATAAAGAAAAAAATATTGCCGATATATTAGAATTGTCTGTAGATGATGCCATCGTTTTTTTTGAAAAGGAAACAAAAATAAAAACTAAATTGCAAACCTTGGCAGATGTGGGATTGGGCTACGTGGCTTTGGGGCAAAGCAGCAGTACACTTAGCGGTGGCGAAGCACAGCGCGTAAAATTGGCTTCTTTTATAGATAAATCTTATGCCAATAAAAATATACTTTTCATTTTTGATGAGCCTACAACAGGCTTGCATTTTCATGATATTCAAAAATTATTACAATCTTTTGAAGCCTTGATAGATCAAGGACATTCGATAATTGTTATCGAACATAATATGGATATTATTAAAAATGCCGACTGGGTAATTGATTTAGGAAAAGAAGGTGGCGAACAGGGCGGACAACTTTTATATGCTGGCGAAGTGGAAGGGTTGAAAAAAGTAAAAGAAAGCTACACCGCAACATATTTGTAAAACAAAAAAAGCAAAACTTTCGTTTTGCTTTTTTTTATAAAAATTAATATTTTTTTATTTTTTAAAATGTGCTCATGCCACTATTTCCAGGATAAAATTGTGTGCTATCAATATCAATAACAGTAGAGCCTGTTGAATGAAAATCTAAAGAACGTTTCCAATTTAAAGTTCCTAAACGTGCATCAACACTATATAAGTAATTATCAAATGATGTAAAGTATACATTATTTCCTTGCACTACTGGCGACGAAACGATTAATGAAGCTGTAGCATATTTCCATTTTAATGTGCCATTGATATGATCAAGTGCATATAAGTTATAATCATTTGAACCAACTAAAATGGTATTGCTTGGTGCATGCACAGTAGGCGAAGAACGAACTAAGCTTTCTGTTTTAAATTTCCAACGTAGCAAACCAGAAGGCACATCAACATCATAAATATAATTGTCATCATTACCCGCAATACACATTCCTCCATAAACTAATGGCGAAGATTTTACATCATCACTTGTAGTATAATTCCAAACTGCTGTGCCACTTGAAGCATTTATTTTATATATTTTTTTGTCATCAGAACCGTAATAAACAAAATCTTCGCTCACATTCACAGCAGAAACTATTGGCGCAGTAGCAGGTGCTGATTGCCAAATTCCTGTACCATTATCTTGCACACAATGTACTTTATCATCTATAGCAATATAGATTCGGTTTGTTAAAATTGTAGTATTTGCAGGTACATATTGTGGTCCAGATGCTGGTTGAGCGCCACCTGTGTATGTCCAAACTACAGTTCCTGTGCTATCATAACAAATTAAATTATTAGTAGGTACATAAACCACCGTGCCGTTTGTAGCTAATGCACCAATAATTGGTGCATTGGTTGTTTTTTCCCAAATTATTTTATGCGTATATAAATCTACACAATACAATTTTTTTTGATCGGTGCCAATGTATAAATAATCGTTAGCCACAACTGGTGCGCCAACACAGTTTCCTGTTACATTGATTTCATATTTTCTAGCGCCTGTTTCTGGATTATAAACAATTACTTTTCCATTATCTGTAGGTACATAAATTGCATTTTCATGAAAAATAGGAAAAGGTTCATCTGGGCTTTGCTTTTTTCCACAAGACACAATGATGAGACTAAGTGTGGAACACAATAATAGATATTTGAAAAAATTAGCCATTGCTTTTTTTGATTTTAATATTCAAATATAAGGCTTCTATTTTTTAAAACAATAAAATAATTAAATTTCATTATCTTCAAAATTTAGTAATTAATTCTAAATTCTTAATTCTAAATTCATCATTATTCACTTCCATCAATCAATTTATTCACGGCTTCCAATTTTTCGGCACTTAGGGTAAGCAATTTTTTGCTAATGTCCAGGGGCGTTTTTGGGGCAAGGGCTTGCAAGGGATGTTGGCTCATATCGGGCAAGGGTGCATCGGGTGTCCAAGTTAAGATGTCATTTGGGGTGCAATGCGCTTTGGTGCAAAGGATATTAAAGATACGAAAATCCAATTTGTGGTATTTGTTGTTCAATAGCTTATGCGCCATAGGGCTTTGTATGCCTTGCTTGCACAGCCAAGCGTGAGGTTTCACTATTCCCTTTTCGAGCAACAATTGTTTTAGGTTTAGACTAAACATATCTAATAAATTATGGTTTAGTACCCAAAAATAAGCACATAAATGCAATTTCTCAAGACAGAGACACGATTTATTTTGTGCGACAGCAACTAATCTTTGTGCGAGAGCAACTAATGTGACTGCGAGAGCAACTAATTTGAGTGCAATAGCAACTAATGTGAGTGCGATAGCAACAAATATTGTTGAAACAGCAACAAATGTTATTGAAACAGAAATAAATGTTGTTGAAACAGCAACTAACAGTTATTTGGAGGGTTCTTCCGTGGTTTGTGACTCACAAACCAATCGATTTTTTTTTAACTTGCTTTTTGAATTATTAAACTTGATTTGTGAGGACAAAAACCACAGGATTAATATCGAGTTCGTTTATAAAAAAATAGATTTCATTTTTTTTTGTATTTTTGACAAGCGATGAAATATATTTTCTTATTTATTTATTTATTTTCTATAGTAGAAATTTCTTTTGCTCAAAATACAAGCTATAGTAAGCCAACCGTTATTTTATTTAAATTGAGAACATCGACTAGAAAAATTGAGTATTTAAAAAAATATGGTTCTGCCGATCAAGTGAAAGAAGTGCAAGAAGATGATAGGGCTTATAACAAAGAAATTGTAAGAGATTTCAAAGAAAATTTTACCTATTGTCCTGTTTATTTTTTTTATGATAGTGATTACGATTTGGCACAAAAAAATCAATGGGAAAAGATGACTTTTTATGATGCTGAATCTTTTGAAAAAGAAAAAAAAATAGAAGCCATAGGAATAAATAATTTTTATTTTGCAGATATTGGATTTTATCCTGCCGACACTAATTTGCAAGCAAAAGAATTTTGGGACGCCAGAGCACAACAATATGTATATAGTAGCGAAGTTACTTCTACCAATAATTATGGTATAATATTATACAATGAAAAATTTGAAGCCCTGCATGGCAAAATGAGATTCACCGATGTCATCGTAAGTAAAAAAGGCAATTTTATGAAAAAAAATGCCATGAGACATTATTTTGAAGGTGCTGCAAGATTGCAAAAAAAAGCCTTGAAGTTTTTTGAAAATTGATTTCTTAAAATAGAAAAACATTCATTTAATTTCTAAATTACTTTGTTTTATATTTGCTTTCATAAACTAATAAAAATAGATACAATATGAATTATGATGTCATAGTAATAGGAAGCGGTCCTGGTGGATATGTTGCAGCAATTCGTGCTTCGCAATTGGGTTTTAAAACAGCAGTTATCGAAAAAGAAAGTTTGGGTGGTGTATGTTTAAACTGGGGTTGTATTCCCACAAAAGCGTTGTTGAAAAGCGCACAAGTTTTTGAATATGTAAAACATGCGGCAGACTATGGAGTAAAATTAGATAATCCTACTGCAGATTTTAGCGGAATGATAAATAGAAGTCGAGGTGTGGCAGATAGAATGAGTAAAGGTGTTCAATTTTTGATGAAAAAAAATAAAATTGATGTCATCATGGGTTATGGAAAATTGAAATCTAAGGGTCAAGTGGATGTAACCAACACTGAAGGAACAACAACAACTTACGATGCAAAACACATTATAATTGCCACAGGCGGAAGAGCAAGACAATTGCCCAATTTGCCAATTGATGGAAAAAAAGTAATCGGATACAGAGAAGCAATGGTGTTGCCAAGCATGCCAAAATCGATGATTGTGGTAGGAAGCGGCGCAATTGGAGTAGAGTTTGCACATTTTTATAATTCTGTTGGTACAAAAGTTACCATTGTAGAATTTATGCCAAGAATTGTGCCTGTAGAAGATGAAGATATTTCAAAAGAATTGGCAAAACAATTTAAAAAACAAGGCATTGAAATCATGCTAAATTCGAGTGTAGAAAAAGTGGATATTAGCGGAAATGGTGTAAAAGCAACTGTAAAAACAGAAAAAGGTGAAGTGGTTTTAGAAGCCGATGTGGTGTTGAGTGCAGTTGGTGTGGTTTCAAATATTGAAAATATAGGATTAGAAACCTTGGGTGTAAAAACTGAAAAAGGAAAAATTGTAGTTGACGAATATTGTCAAACAAATGTTCCGGGTATTTATGCCATTGGCGATGCATTGCCTACACAAGCTTTGGCGCATGTGGCTAGCAAAGAAGCCATTCTTTGTGCAGAAAATATTGCTTTTGGCGAAAAGAAATTTGCACATAAACCAAAACCAATTGATTATGGAAATATTCCAGGTTGCACGTATTGCCATCCTGAAATTGCAAGTGTTGGCTATACCGAACAACAAGCAAAAGATACAGGCTATGAGTTAAAAGTAGGAAAATTTCCTTTTGTAGCAAGCGGAAAAGCAGCAGCTTCAGGATATACCGAAGGATTTGTAAAAGTAATTTATGATGCTAAATATGGCGAATGGTTAGGCACTCACATGATAGGCGCAGGTGTAACAGATATGATTGCTGAAGCTGTTTTAGGAAGAACTTTAGAAACCACTTATCAAGAAGTATTAAATACAGTGCATCCGCATCCAACAATGAGCGAAGGCGTGAAAGAAGCTACAGCCGCAGCTTATGGCGAAGCAGTAGATATTTAATTTTCTATTTATTATGAAAATCAGTTTAAATAAAGGAATAATAATTTTTATTCCTTTATTTTTTTTGCAATGTTTTTTTATTAAAAATCCAACCTACTTTCTTTAATTTTTCCCATCACAAAAGTGCTTTGGATATGTCCTACATTTTCGGCTTGGCTCAGTTTGTTTACGTGGAAATCGTAATATTTTTCCATGCTTTCGCCAACCACTTTGAGCATAAAATCAAATTCGCCACTGATGCTGTAACATTCAATTACTTCGGGCATTGCCAAAATACTTTTTATAAATTTTGTGCCCGCATTTTTGCTATGTTCTTTGAGCGATACATAACAAATCACCATAAGATTTCGATGCAGTTTTGAGCTATTAAGTCTTGTAGTATATCGCTCAATAATGCCTTGTTGTTCCATTCTTTTTATCCGTTCATGAATGGGCGATGCGCTAAGGTTTATTTTTTGTGAAATTTCGTTCACGGTTATTTTTGCATTTTGCTGTAATAATTTCAAAATCATTTTATCTTTTTCATCAAGGGAAAATGATGCCATAGTTTTATTTTCTGTTAGACTATTTTTTTGCATTGCTAAAAAGTTTTATTTTCTGTAAAAATAAAGATAATTTATATTTTTTACTTATTTTTTAAAATATTTCAGTATAATATTCTTTAATTATATCTTTGTGCCACAAAAAACAATTATATGTCAACAGATACAACAACAAAATCAACAATTGACTTTAGCATTCCTTACAAAGTAGCCGACATGAGCTTGGCCGCTTGGGGACGAAAAGAAATTTTATTAGCCGAAGCAGAAATGCCCGGTTTAATGTCATTAAGAGCAGAATATGCAGGACAAAAACCACTAGCTGGTGCTCGTATTGCAGGATGTCTTCACATGACAATTCAAACTGCGGTACTTATTGAAACTTTAATAGATTTGGGTGCAGAAGTAAAATGGAGTTCTTGCAACATTTTTTCTACACAAGATCAAGCAGCAGCAGCCATTGCAGCAGCAGGAATTGGTGTTTATGCTTGGAAAGGACAAACACAAGAAGAAGCAGATTGGTGTATTGAGCAAACCTTATTTTTTGGAAGTGCCGATAAACCATTAAACATGATTTTGGACGATGGTGGCGATTTAACTAATATGGTTATAGACCAATATCCAGAATTAGTTGCTGGCATTAGAGGATTGAGCGAAGAAACCACAACAGGCGTTCATCGATTGTATGAAAGAATGGAAAATGGAACGTTGCCAATGCCAGCATTTAATGTAAATGATAGCGTTACAAAATCAAAATTTGATAATAAATATGGATGTAAAGAATCTTTAGTAGATTCTATTCGTAGAGCTACCGATGTGATGATGGCTGGTAAAGTAGCTGTTGTAGGTTCTTATGGTGATGTGGGTAAAGGAAGTGCAGCAAGTTTGCAAGGTGCAGGTTGCCGAGTTATCGTTACAGAAATTGACCCAATTTGTGCATTGCAAGCAGCTATGGACGGATTTGAAGTGAAAAAAATGATTGATGCTGTAAAAGAAGCAGACATCATTGTTACCGCTTCAGGATGTAGAGATTTGATTACAGAAAAACATTTCCGTGCTATGAAAGATAAAGCTATTGTTTGTAATATCGGACATTTTGATATCGAAATTGATATGGCTTGGCTTAATGATAATTATGGAAATACAAAAGATACCATCAAACCACAAGTAGATAAATATACTATTGACGGAAAAGATGTGATTGTGTTGGCTGAAGGAAGATTGGTAAATTTGGGTTGTGCAACAGGACATCCAAGTTTTGTGATGAGCAATTCATTCTCAAACCAAACATTGGCACAAATAGAACTTTGGACAAATTCGGATAAATATGAAAACAAAGTTTATGTATTACCTAAAAAATTAGATGAAAAAGTGGCTCGTTTGCACCTTGCAAAAATTGGGGTAGTATTGGATGAATTAACAGCAGAACAATCTGCATATTTAGGCATTCCAAAAGAAGGTCCATTTAAACCAGAAATGTATCGTTATTAATTTTGAATTATGAATTGAGAATGTTGAATTGATTTTCATTATTCTTTAATCAAGAAAATAATAGAAAAATTATCCCTACCTTTTTGGTAGGGATTTTTTTTTAATCTACTACATTTAAAATAAATGCTTGAAGCTTTGATTCATAAGTTACAGAGCCATTTTCTGCGTTCATTTATTTGTAAAATTATTAGAGTATTTATTTTTTAAATGCAAAAAAGACTACCGTTAATAAAACAAAACTACCGTTAATAAAAACTATTTAAATAAATTTTTTTTTAAAAAATTAGTTTTTTATATTTAATGCCTTAACCCTTTTTATGTTTCAAAAACTAAAACTATTCCTGTGTTTTTTAATATGTTTTTTAATATCTTCAACACCAATTTTTTCCCAAGAACACATGATGGCTGAGGGCAATATGCAATTTGGTGTGCAAGTTGGATTTTCGAATAATTATAAACGAATTATGAATAGCCAACTTAATAATGATTATTTATTGGATAATTATGAATCAAATTTGGAATATGATATTAAAGCATTGCCGCCAATAAATCTTGTTTTTGAATATGCTGCAAATGATTATACAGCAATAGGAGCCAGTATTGAATATTTTTCTTTTAAGTTTAATGATTCGTATAAACTACATGATACCATTTCGAAAAGTTTTAAAAGTAATGGAAGTCAAATGGCTTTCAAAGCTAGATTGGTTCGATATTTTAGAGCAAGCCCAAAATTAAATTTATATGGATTTTTAAATGGCGGAATAAAATTTGCTTCTATAACTATGAGTGAATCGTTAGATGAAATGGAAAAAAGTTCTTTTAGTTATGGTGCTTATTTTCAATTAAAAAGGAATACAGTTTTCCCAGTTGTTTTTGAAGTGGGATTAGGCGCAAAATTTTTAATCACAAACAAAATAGGAATTAGTTTAGAAGCTGGCACTTTTAATGGAAATTTAAGTGCAGGCATTTTTTATAATTTAAAACATAAAGACAGAAGAATAAATGATAAATATGGATGGTAATCGAAATCGACATTTAACGAGAATAATTGTTTTATTTTTTGCAATAAATTTTTTAGGCATATTTAATTCTTTTGCCCAGCAAGCAGATGAATATATTCCATTAAAATACAGCACAAAATCGTATTCAAAAAATAAAACTAAGTTTTATAATACTAAAATAAATAAATATAAATTTTATAGTAAAGATGATAAGATTAATAAATTATATAAAGATTATTTGTATAAATTATACCTTTCTCATTCCGAAGCTTCTAAAAGTAAACAGTTTATAGCCGAGCCTAGACTGGTAAATTATTTGAATAAAATATTGGATACCATTTTGAAATCAAATGGAATAACTGAAAAATTTGAAGTTGTTTTAACACGTTATACATCGCCAAATGCCTTTAATATGGGCGATAATCGGTTGTATGTAAACATGGGTTTATTTAAACTTACAAAGAATGAAGCGCAACTTGCTTTTGTAATTGCACATGAATTATCACATAAATTATTATCTCATGTGGAACAAAATTTTATTGCACATCAAGAAAAAATCAAAAACAAAGAATTTAAAAAAGAAATAAGAGATATAAACAGAGCAAAATTTAATAAATTGGATAAGTCTATACAATTTATAAAAAATGCTAAATATGATTTTGCAAAATATAGCCGACAATTTGAATCGGCAGCAGATTCTTTTGCAGTGGAAATAATCAAAAATACAAATTATGAAATGGTAAGTATTGAACGATTTTTTATGTCGTTAGAAAATGCGGATGTTGATACTACAGAAATAAATTACAATACTTATTTTGCAAATAAGAATGATAAAATAAAAGATGAATGGATTTTTAAAGACAATACACCATTGACTTTTGGAGATTCTAAATTGTTTGATTTTGATGAGGATTCTTTAAAAACGCATCCTGATATGAAAAACAGAACTGCATTAATCAAACAAAAATTGTCTGGATTGAAATATGAAGCTCAAAATATAAAAGAATTTTTGATAGATAAAAATGCATTTGATACACTTTTATTGGCAAGTGATATGGAAGAATTAGAATTGTATAAATTGAATAAAAGATACAGCGCCTTGGTTTTTTATTCGTTGAAGATTATTCCCAAATATCCAAATTATAATTTTTTATATAGAAATGTAGCCGAAAATTTAGATTTATTATATAAAGCAATTAATAAACATGAAGTGCAAAAGCACATTCCTATTGAATCTGAAGATTTGGCAAATGGCTACAATGATTTATTGAGAATTATAGATCGAACAACAACAAAAGAATTTGAGCTAATCGTCAAAAATTTTTTAAATAATTTTCAATCAAAATTAGCTTCTTATCCAAACCTTAAAAGCCTATATAATGAGTATAATAAATAAAAAATTTATTTTTCTTTTCGCCATTTTATTTACATGTTGTCTATCAATTTCTGCACAGAATAATGGAATGTTTTTTGATAAAGACCATACGTTTCTTTCGCCAATGTTAAAAAATAATATCTTGGTAGGTCATGCTATGGTGTATAAATTGGATAATATTAGTAAAGATTCTTCAAGCTATTCCATAGCCATATACGATGATAACTTAAATCAATTGGGCGAAAAAAAAGTGCATCTGGAAAAGAATTTTAATTTTGAAGCTGTTGTATTTAATGGAGAGCAATTTGTGTCAAAGTTTGTGTCGAGTAAAAATTTGGTACGCTATATAGTTTTAAATCAAGATGCAGGATTGGTTTTTGACACAACAATTAGTTTGAAAATTACACAACCCACAACGTTTAAAATTTGGAATAAAGCAACACCTGTAGTGGATTATAAATTTTCAGATTTTCAACCCACACCTATTTATGCTATAAATCAAGTTGGGATTTTAGATAATATTCAACTTTATTCTGGAGGCAATCCAAAATATGCTTCGGTATTTTTATCAAAAGATAATAAACTAATTGTTACTCAAAGTGAAGGCAAAAATGGATTTGAAAATGCACAAATTATTGGAGCCAATAAACAATTATTTGTAAAAGCAACGTATTATAAACACGGCAATGCAAAGTTTTATAAATATGATTGTGTTGTAGAAATAAATGCATTGCATGGTAATAATGTTTTAGGAGAATTGAAATTGAACACCCAAGAAAATATCGAGATATTTCCTATTGCAGCAGATATTCAAAAAGGTCAAATAGAAATTGTATCTCAATTTACAAAGAAAAAAGGGAAGTATGGCAAAATAAAATATGGCATTTGCATTCATCGAATTTCAGAAAATGGAAATTTAATTTCAGAAAAGTATAATGAATTAACTGAAACCTTAAAAACAGATTCAGTGGCTAAATCCACAAAATTAATTATCAATTCGTATGTATATTTTCATTTAGCTAAAAAATTAGCTACAGGCAATTGGTTGCTTTCTGCCGAACATCTGCAACGAACAATTACAAAAATAAGAATGAGTAGAAACAATCATATTACATTCAATAAATCGCATATAGCGATGTTTGAAATAGATGCAGAAGTAGATGTGCAACAATTGTATGTAGAAAAATGCAAATTGAGTGGCAGAGCACTTCCTAAAAAATATTCTCGTTCGCCACAGATGGGTGCATTTTATATTAAAAAAAATAGGGGGATGGATGTGCATTATTTTATCGAAAATCCCTTGAAGGTAGGCGATGACATTTCGTATGTATATTTGAATGTAAACTCGTCAACAAAAAAGAAAACACTAGGAAATATTATTTATAGAAATGGAATAATTACAAGCGATAAATATGTAATTCCAAAATCAGAATATAATTACACCTCAATTTTCCCTACCAAATATCGACATTGTTTATTGATAAAAGTAAACCCTAGCACTGGTTTTTTTGATTTCGATAATGTGAAGTTTAATAATTAATTTAATTAACTTTAAATAAATTAAATCTTAAGTTTAAAAGAAAATGAAAAAAATATTCCTTATTGTTTTAGTTTTATTTTCAATTTTATTTTGTAGTTGTAATTTAAGTAAAGTTTATTATAAAAAAGGAAATCTTAAATTTAAAAAACAAGACTATCAAGGTGCTATTACTAATTTTACAAAAGCAATAAATAAAAATTCTAAATATATAAATGCATATATTAATCGCGGAATTGCAAAAGCTAATCTTAAAGATTTTCAAGGAGCAATAGAAGATTTTACTAAAGTAATTGACTTAAATCCTAAAGATGAAAAAGGATATTATAATCGTGGAATGGTAAAAGATGATTTTAAAGATTATCAAGGAGCGATAGAAGATTACACAAAAGCAATTGACTTAAATCCTAAAGATGCTGATAATTATTATAACCGCGGTGATGTGAAAGATAAATTAGAAGATTTTAAAGGAGCAATAGAAGATTATACAAAAGCAATTGAATTAAATCCAAAGGATGCCGAGATATATAATAATCGTGGAGTTGCAAAAGATAAACTAGAAGATTATCAAGGAGCTATTTTAGATTTTACAAAAGCAATAGAATTAAATCCAATGAAAGATAATTCATTTTATAATCGAGGAAATGCAAAACATGAATTTCAAGATTTTGATGGAGCAATAGAAGATTATACGAAAGCAATTGAAATAAATCCTAAAGATGCTGATTCTTATTATAACCGTGGAAGTGTTAAAGATGATTTAGAAGATTTTAAAGGAGCGATTGAGGATTATACAAAAGCGATTGAAATAAATCCAAAAGAGGCTGATGTATATTATAATCGTGGAATTACAAAAGAAGATTTGGGTGATTATTATGGAGCGATTGAGGATTATACAAAAGCAATTGACTTAAACCAAAATGATGAAGATTTTTATTATAATCGTGGTAGAATAAAAGTGTTATTAAATGATAATCAAGGTGCTATATTTGACTTTAGTAAAGCATTAGAATTAAACCCAGATTTTTCAGCAGCTTATAACAATCGTGGGTTTGCAAAAGTTGAATTAAAAGATTACTTAGGTGCTATTTCAGATTGTTCTAAATCAATAGAATTAAATCTAAATGATGTAGATGCTTATTTTAATCTTGGAAATGCAAAATGTGGGTTAAAAAATTATCAAGAAGCTATAAAAGATTTTGATAAAGCAATTGAGTTAAACCCTAATTTGGGTGTGGTATATAACAATCGTGGAATCTGTAAAATAAAATTAAATCAAAAAGAAAGTGCTTGTTTAGATTTTAAAAAAGCAATAGAATTAGGTTATGATGATGCTGAAAAATTAGTTCTAGAAAATTGCAAATAAAAACTATTTTATTTTACTTCTATTTTCTATATTTTTTATTCAATAAACTACAATTTTATTACCTTGCAAGTGTTCATGAAATTGCAAAACAAAACCCTCATAACGCTCTTGCAAAAAGCCTATTCTGCCGAAAAAGCAGCTGCATTTGCCTATCAAGGTCATGCTGCATCAGTGAAAAATAAAGATGAAAAAATTGCTATCAAACAAATAGAATCGGATGAATGGCATCACCGTGAAGAGGTATTAAAAATTATGCTGCAATATCAAATTCCTGTTTCTAAGTGGTATGAAATTCGTTTTTATGTCATCGGAAAAGTAATTTCTTATTCTTGTTTTGTCATTGGTTGGTTTATGCCTTTTTTCTTTGCAGGAAAATTAGAAAGTGGTAATGTGTGCGAATATTTTAAAATGATGAAATATTTTTATGAAGAAAATATTATAGAACACAATGATGTTTTATTTGAAATGGGTATCAAAGAAAAAGAACACGAAGAATATTTTTTAAGCAAAATAAACAATAAAAAATTGTTGCCTTTTTTTGAAAAACTATTTGGTTGGGGCAAATATAAAAGTTACAACGATGTAGATTTAGAAAATAAATTCCCTATTGAAGAAGCAAGAAAATATTGTTCATTAAAATAAATTATTTTTTTAATTTTATAGAAATTTAAAAATTCATGTCCTATCCTTTTCAAATAAAATCAATACAAGAATATCATAATAAATATCAGCAAAGCATTGCCCAGCCAGAGCTGTTTTGGGATGAAATTGCGCAGCATTTTATTTGGAAAGAAAAATACACATCTGTTTTAAATTGGAATTTTGAAACTGCCAAAACCACTTGGTTTGAAAACGGCAAACTTAATATTACCGAAAATTGTTTGGATCGATGGGCAGCAGAAAAACCAAATGCCATAGCATTAATTTGGGAAAGTAATTTTGTAGCCGAAGAAAGCAAAATGATAACGTATGGAGAATTGCTCGAAAAAGTTAATCAATTTTGCCATGTGCTAAAAAATAATGGCGCAAAAAAAGGCGATAGAATTTGTATTTATATGCCTATGATTCCTGAATTGACAATTGCAGTTTTGGCTTGCGCAAGAATTGGAGCAATTCATTCGGTAGTTTTTGCGGGTTTTTCATCACAAAGTATCGCAGATCGAATAAATGATGCACAATGCAATATTGTCATCACTGCCGATGGCGGATATAGAGGAAATAAAATTATTTCATTGAAAAAAAATATTGATGACGCATTAATAAATTGCAATTCAGTAAAAAAAGTTATTGTTTGTAAACGAACAAATGAAACTATTGAAATGAAATCGGAAATTGATGTGTGGTGGCATGATGAAATTCAAAAAGTGGATAATACTTTTTTTGAAGCCGAAACGATGGATGCCGAAGACGAATTATTTATTTTATATACCAGCGGAAGTACGGGTACACCAAAGGGTGTAGTGCATTCTTGTGGAGGCTATATGGTTTATACAGCCTATACATTTGTAAATGTTTTTCAATACAAACCTGACGATGTATATTTTTGCACAGCCGATGCAGGATGGATTACAGGACATAGTTATTTGATTTATGCACCATTGTGTGCAGGAGCTACAACATTGATGTTTGAAGGAATTCCTACTTTTCCAGATGCTGGACGTTTTTGGGATATAATAGAAAAACACAACGTAAACATTTTTTATACAGCACCAACAGCTATAAGAAGTTTGATGAGTTTTGAAGATGAATTTTTTGAAAATAGAAATTTGTCTTCATTAAAAGTTTTAGGAACTGTAGGCGAACCTATAAATGAAGAAGCGTGGCAATGGTATTTTAAAAATATAGGTAAAGAACATTGTCCCATTGTAGATACATGGTGGCAAACCGAAACTGGTGGAATAATGATATCTAATCTTGCAGGAATTTCACCACACAAACCAAGTTTTGCAACATTGCCTATGCCTGGAATTCAATTAAAATTAATGAATGAAATTGGTGAAGAAATAGAAGGCGGAAATAGTACGTTGAAAAATTTACCATCTGAAATTATTAGCGGAAATCTCTGTATTAGTTTTCCTTGGCCATCGATAATAAGAACTACCTATGGAAATCACGAACGATTTAAGTAAACTTATTTTTCGACATATAAAAATAATTATTTTACAGGCGATGGCTGTCTGCGTGATACAGAAGGAAATTATAGAATTACAGGCAGGGTAGATGATGTGTTGAATGTAAGTGGACATCGAATTGGCACAGCGGAACTTGAAAATGTATTAAACAAAAATGAACATATTATTGAAAGTGCTGTGGTGGGTTTTCCGCATGATATAAAAGGGCAGGCAATTATGGCTTTTGTGATTTGTGATAAAAATAATATTGATGAAAAAATAGTTTCAGCTCATATTCTTGAAATGGTCTCAAATCAAATTGGTTCTTTTTCAAAACCAGAAAAAATAATTTTTGTAAGTGGACTTCCCAAAACAAGAAGTGGAAAAATAATGCGACGAATTTTAAGAAAAATTGCCGAAGGCGAAAAAGAAAATTTCGGCGATATATCAACGCTTATAGAGCCATCGATAGTCGCCGAAATATTAAAATTGGTGTAAAAAATTAGTTTATTCTTTTATTAATTTTAGGGTTTGTGTTTTGCCATTTTTATCATTGATTAAAACATGATACAAACCAATAGGTAAATTTTTAGTATCAAATTTTATTTTATTTATTTCTTTTACTTCTGATAGAATAATTTTTTGACCGATAGAATTAAAAATTGAAATCGAATTTTCAGAAATATTTTCGGCTTCTAAAGTAACAATATCTTGAGCAGGATTTGGATATAATTTCACTAAGTTTTTTTCATATAAATCTTCAAAAGAAAGCGGAAAATCTATTGTGAAACTAATAATTGAAGAGGTTCCAAAATCTGGTTGTAGAGTAAATAAAGATGAACCGGATGTTCTTCTAAATCTTGCCCAACCTGTTCCTGCTGCAGAGTTTGCCCAAAATGAAAGACCATCTTCGCCAGCATCTTCTAAAATTAATTTGTAGCACCCTGGTGCAAATTTTAATGTGTCTTTGTAGTCTGTATTATTTGAAAGAGAATTTCTGTCAAGAACTACATTATTAAATTGATCAATAATTTTATATTTAGTTTCAGCACCAAAATTATTTGTACGTACCCATAATACGAAATCAGCAGGCACTACATTTGTCACATTGAAATTACTTTTCATTTTATTGTTGTGAATGTAGCCATCAGTTCCGTTATTTGGTTTGCTAATTTCTACATTAAAAATATTATCAGTAGGATTATTTACTGCACTCCAAAAAATATCATTTGATGGAAGCACAACTTCTGTTTTTTCTAAGAAAGCAAGATTTCCTGTCCAATTATAGACTTCTTTTTGGGTACTATTATTAATCCAATATTCAATTTTCAAACTTGTCAATACTGCTGTTCCAGTATTTTTTATTACAATTGTTGGTTGATTGCAAATTGGATTTACTCTGGCATATTCTACTTTTGACGTTGGATTTTTTATATCTTCAATTGCAGCATCTAATGCAAAATTTGCATCACCATATTCTACCAACTGATTACTAACCCAATAATTTGATGAGCCAGATGCTGTAATTAAATGATAATCTATTTCAGCATTTTGACCAGGTGTTACAAAACTTGTAATATTAGATTCTACTAAATCAGTCGCCATTCCTGGACACCACCCAGCTCTGTCATAAATCCAAGTTCCCCCTTGAGGATAAACTGGGTTTTCGCCACATTTTTTCCAAACATCCCATGAAAATTCTGGACTGCCCCCTCCAATATTTAATTGGTGTGTTCGAGGAATAAATTCGCCTTCTTGTCCATGACCTGTAATTGCTGTTCTAATTTTAAAACTACTAGCATTGGCTTTCATTTTTACTTGTCGTGGTTCAAATTTTGCATCATTTATAATGTTGGTATAGCCTACACTTTCAACTTTCCAAATATTATTTATGTCAATAATATTTTTTGGAGGTGTGCCAACGATAAATAAAAATTTAATGTCCATGTCTTCTTGCCATTGTCCACCAGCATCCATTGTCATTCTTTTTTTGCCTTTCAATATTGGTGCAAAATCAGTTACATCAAAAGTCCATGTTTTACCTGCAGCACCTAAGTTTAAACCATTTCCATAAGGTGTTACAAATGACATAATTTGGAAACGTGAAGGTGATTTTAAAAAATAATTTAAATCAATTATATTAATTGTTCCTTGTGAAGCAATTAAAACTGAATCTAATAATGAATTATTATCTCCATCATAAATATATGTATAACCAGATGCAAAATAATTTGTTGTGTCTATAGGAGTTACATTTCCATTTACAATGGCAAATTCATAAACTGTTTTTTGTGTATTTTGAATCGAATCTAAAATTACAATTGGTGTAATTGTTTGCGTATAAGTTCCTTTTACAAAGCTTACTTGAGGACGATTTGTGGTTTCTACAAAATTTTTAAAAATATCTTTTCCTTTGAAAAAATTCCAAGTAGAAAGTCCAGAAATGTTGCTGCTTAAAATTGCAATTGAAGCAGCATCAAAACAAATATTTCCTGAACCTTCATTCAATTTATAATATGCCTTTAAGTTTGAGAAATTAGGGTGGATTGCACTGATTTTTTTATTCATCCAGTTTTGAATTGTTGCTAAAGATAATTCTGTATCCCAAAGGCTAAAATCATCTATTTTACCAAAATAAGGATTCACCATGTTCGGTCCAGCTCCAATCATAAAAGTTGTTAATTCTATAGGGATAGTTTTGCCTGTTCCTGTCATAAAAAGCGTTCCATTGATATAAATATTCATTACACCGGTAGTTGCATTTTTGGTAAATGTATAATGATTCCATTGACCTTTAAATTCATTATTTGTAGCCAATTGATCTATTCTATCCGATGGACCACCAGAACCACAATCCCAATAAATTCTTGAATTACTCCAAGGTAAATGAATATTTACTTGTCTATGGTTTAGCGCATGAGTAGAATAAAATGCTGAAGTATTTACAGGTAAAATATTTGGATTTCCATTTGCCCAAAAAGAAATTGTGATTTGATTTGTAAAACTTGAAAAATTATTATTA